>CAMGET010000201.1 GCA_946055175.1 uncultured Roseburia sp. | reverse complement strand
AGCCCGATCTCACGATCTTGATAAACAATAATGAAGTAGAAATTATGTTTGTTGCCATTACATATCTGTTTTTTATGGAACTGATCACTGTATTTTACGCATTGACTTATCTTACGGCAACGAAAGACTATAAAATTATTGCAATTGATTTCCTACTTGGTATGCTGGTGGCATTTCTGTTTGCATTTGCGGCTAATAAAGGATTCGGCTTTCCATTAATTTATGCAATACTTGGAGGAATGTGCCTTGGATTTTTTGTGATAGCTGTTTTACAAATTGCGTATATTAGACATTATTTTGTTATTAGCAATAGAAATTATCGCGGATGTCTGCCATACTTTGGAAGAATGAAACGTTTGCTTTTTGGAACATTACTTTATACATTAGGTATCTATGTACATAATTTTGTGTTTTGGGGAGTAAGTGGTCATTTAGTGATTGCAGAAAGCTATTATTCTTATCAGCCTTATGATATGGCAGCCTGTCTTGCAATGTTCACAAATATTTCCGCTATGGTGATTTTTACGGTAATGGCAGAGACAAAATTCCATGATATTTACCAGTCATATAATGAAGCTATCATTGGCGCGTCATTAAAGGATATTGAGATTGCTAAAAAGAATATGTTTCATTTGCTCATTCAGCAAATTGGTTATGTAGTTCGTGTGCAGGCGATTATTTCTGTCATTATTTTCCTGCTGGTTATTATATTCTTACCGGATTATGGGTTCAGCGGTCTTGAAATGACAATATATCCGGCACTTGCGGCTGCATTTTTTGGTATTTTTACGATGTATTGCAATATTATCTTTTTGTATTATTTTAATGACTCGACAGGTACATTTTATACAGGATTAATCTTTTTCATTGGAACACTTATTGGAAGTTTGGTTGCTACAAGACTTGAACCGCAGTTTTATGGCATAGGAGCATTGTTCGGGGCATTACTTGGGTGGACATTCAGTTATTTTAGAATCCGGTATCTTGAGAAACATTTTGACTATCACATTATGTGCAGTATGCATGTCATTAAAGCTAAACATACAAAAAAACCGGATTCCGTTGTTTATCGTAGAGATGGTGAGAAGTAGAGTGAGGAAGAAGATTATTTTGTTAGTATGGCTTTTATTACTCATTGGAATATTATTTGGAGGTTTGGTTCTGTATCGTAATTTTCAGGAGAAAAGAACAGTTACCTACTTTTATTCTGAAAATGATGAGAGTTTAGTAAATCCTGCGCGCGGATTCTATACGCAGATTTACTATAAAGAACCGGAACGTTTGGAATTAATCAGAGAAGAGGGACAGACCTTGTCCTTGGTGACGATGAGTTTAAAAGACCATATGGAAGAACCAATTCCGGAAGAAAAATTGGAACGCTTAAGAATACTGTTTGAAGAGGCTAGAAAGCAACAGGTAATGTTGCTTTTTCGTGCTGCTTACAGGCAGAATGAAGAATGTGGAGAGCCGGAACTGTCAATGATAAAAACACATATTGAACAGTTGGCAGAGGTAATTAATGAGTATAAGGACGTTATCCTGGTGGTACAGACCGGGATGGTAGGTCTGTGGGGAGAGTGGCACGGAAGTGTATATTTAGAAGATGAAGACGCGTTGCGAAATGAAGCAATGAAGGTTGTAGAATGGTGGCTCCAAAATCTGGACCCATCCATAAATCTAAATTTACGAAGACCGCTTTTTATTCAGACTGCAATGGAAGTAGGATTGGATGGAAGTCGTCTTGGTATGCATAATGATGCACTCCTTGCAACAGATAGTGATATGGGAACCTATATTGACCGGGAGGGGGAACTTGCATGGTGCGAGGAAAATCTGAACGGAAAAGTGAATGGCGGTGAAATGCCATATGTCAGTGAATATACAGAACCGAAACATGCAGTAGAGGAATTTGAGCAGTTGGCGCTGATGTATCTGAATGCATACTATAATGTCGAGGTATTAGAGGACTGGAAGAACAGAACATTTGATGGTGAAAATGCATTTGAATATATAAACAGACATCTTGGATATCGTTATTCGCTGAAATCGTTTGAAACTACAGAAAAAATATACCAGACTTCAGATAGAATTCAGGTAAAAATACAGTTGAGAAATAGTGGGTTTTCAACCATTCAGAGCAGGTTTAAACTGTATTTGGTTTTGAATGACGGGAAAGAAAAACGTTTTATTCCGTTGGAAAAAGAAAATGACGAAAAAGCTGTAGAAATGTATCAATGTTCGGTAGAAATATCAGAAAAGGAACCATTTTTGATAGGTTTGTGCTATACGGATGATGCGAGTGCAGAAAAAGGAAGCTTAGAGAAATATGCACATACCGTACAGTTTGCAAATGATGAGATGCACTATGAAGAGGGTGTAAATTATTTTATCAGCTATCAATATATAGAGGAAGAAAAGGAAGAACTTGTTCCGAGTATGATAAACAATAGATAGCTGAAAAGGGAATGGCAGGGAAATTTATATGAAGGGAAAAAAAGAGAGAAGCCTAAAACTGAATATCATTGCAAGTATGGCGATTCAGGTTGTCTCTCTTTTGGTGAATCTGATTTCGAAACGTGCCATCCGTATGTATCTGGGTGTTGAATATTTGGGAATACAGAGTATTTATTCAAATTTCTGTGATGTCATGAGCTTTGCTTTCTTTGGAATTGGTACAGCCATGCTATATAGTATGTATGGTGCATTTGCCCGTAATAACGAAGAGGAAATTGCTTCTTATTATCAACACTATGATAAAATCTATCGGAAAATATCCATATTTGTTTTGGCAGGAGGGATACTTTGTACCTTATTGGCATTGTATTCGGTAAATGGGAATGTAAGTGTACTGGAAATTTGTATGACTTACTTTACTTATATGCTATCTGTTGTATTGTATAACCGTCAACTGGTTCGTAACTATTTTATACAGGCGGACCAGAGAAGATATGTGGTTGCTTTTATAACAGGTGGTGTAGATGCTGCTGCTCTCCTTGCTGAGGTACTTATACTTTGTTATTTTAGAAGTTATGAGGGATTCTTGATTTGTATTGTGATAAAAAATCTGCTCATTAATTACCTGTTTAAAAAGTATCTACAAAAACATTATGCTTATATTTTTAAACAGGCAAAAGCACTGGCTGAAAAGGAAAAAGATATCATTGTCGCAAATGCGAAGGATATGGTATTGTATCGATTCGGTAAGGTACTAATCAGCAACACGGACAGTATTTTTATCTCCCGCTTTACCAGTACAGTTTTAGTGGGAATTTATTCAAATTACCAGTTTATTGTTTTGGGAATTCGCAGTGTACTTGGAGCATTATTTGAAGCAATCAAAGGAAAAGTAGGACATCAGGCGCAGACGAAGAGTTTGGATGAACAGTATCAGAATTTTAGAAAATATCTGTGTTTAAACTCATGGCTGATGGGATGCTCCATTGTATGTTTTTATTTCTTAATTGAAGATTTTATTTATGTATGGATGGGAAAAGTGGATTCACTTGCGCAGAGTGTAATCATAATTATACTTATTAATTACTATATTGATGAATCACAAAATGTTCTTCGAATTTATCGGGAGACAGCAGGGCTTTTTCATAATATACGGACAATGATTCTTGTGAAAGGCATTGCGAACATTATTCTTTCAATGGTTATGGGTAAACTTTGGGGAATTATGGGAGTTCTTGTTGCAACAACGGTTACATCTGCCACAACATTGTTTTGGTATGAACCTAAAATTGTATATGAGTATTTTAAGAAGAGTATTTGGAATGAAGTACTTTATCATATCACGACAGTTACATTACTTACGATTTCCTTTGGACTTACTTATCTGGTCGTGCATCGTATGCAGGGAACAGGGATGATATATTTACTATATAAGGGAGTTATTTGCTTAATTACATCAAATATAGTATATGCAGTGTTATTAGGAATCTGGATAATTATGAAGAGGAAAATGCATGAAAGAAGATTTTTTTAAGCAATATCCGTATTTATGCGATACATTTTTTATTAATAAGAATACGAGGATAGAGCAG
>CAMGET010000200.1 GCA_946055175.1 uncultured Roseburia sp. | reverse complement strand
TTTTCATTTTTGTGCTTAAATCTTCCGAAAAAACCGGAACGATTTTATTTAAATCACCAACTAAGCCATAATCAGCTACATCAAAGATTGGAGCATCTGCATCCTTATTGATTGCAACGATAAGGTCAGATTCTTCCATACCTGCAACGTGCTGGATTGCTCCGGAAATACCGATTGCAAAATAAATCTGTGGACGTACGGTTTTACCAGTCTGTCCTACCTGTAAATCAACAGGTAACCAGCCATTTTCTACAACTGCACGGGAACAGCTTACGGTACCTCCAAGTACTTCTGCCAAATCCTCTAACAGCTTGAAGTTCTCTTTTGAACCAACTCCACGACCGCCGGATACTAAAATCTTTGCATCCATAATATTTGCTGTATTCTTCACTGCTTTTACAACATTAAGAATCTCTACATAACGGTCGTTCGGTGTAAAGCCAGGGTTAAATTCAACCACATTTGCTTTTGCTCCGGCAATTTTATCAATTTTCTGCATAACACCCGGACGTACCGTTGCCATCTGTGGGCGGTTGTATGGGCAGGCGATAGTAGCAATTGTGTTACCGCCAAATGCAGGACGTGTCATTAATAACTGATTATGTAACTGTTCCTGACCCGGTGTCGGGTTAAGTGGAAAATCACCAATCTCAAGCATGGTACAGTCTGCTGTCAAACCGGTTTTTACACGGGCTGATACAGTAGGACCTAAATCACGTCCGATTGCTGTTGCACCAACCAGCATAATTTCCGGTTTGTACTCGTTAATTACAGATGCTAATGCATGTGCATATGGCTCTGTTCTGTATTCTTTTAATTCCGGATCATCTACAACGATGACTCTGTCAGCACCGTATTCTGCCAACTGGTCAGCAAGACCTTTTACATCAGAACCGATTAATACTGCGGTTACATCTGTGCCTAAATCTTTTGCTAAGTCTTTTCCTTTTCCTAACAGCTCAAATGCAACACCATCTAATACGTTATCTACCTGTTGTGCGTAGACAAATACTCCTTTAAATTCTTCTAATGCCATTTTCTTCACCATTTCCTTTAGATTTTAGATAATGTGTTTTTCCTTGAATTTGCCAATTAAGTAAGCAACTGCTTCCTCTGTATCAAGAGCAACTTTTTCACCTGCTCCTTTACGAACCTTATCAGACGCTTTTGCAATCTTAGTAGGAGAACCCTTTAAACCAAGATCTGAATCATCTACATCCTTAAGATCTGCTCTGCCCCAAACAGTCACTTCTTTTTCATATGCATCAAAGATTCCGCCCGGTGTCATATAACGAGGCTGGTTTAACTCTGAAAGTGCGGTAATTAAGCAAGGCATTTTTGCTTTTACTTCATGGTATCTGTCTTCATACTGACGCTGTACGATTACATAATCGCCATCTACCTTGATATCCTGTGCATAAGAGATTACCGGCAATTTTAAGTGCTCTGCAATCTGAGGTCCAACCTGAGCAGTATCACCATCAATCGCCTGACGGCCTGTGATAATTAAATCATACTCTAAGTTTCTGATTGCGCCTGCAATTGTAGTAGAAGTAGCCCATGTATCAGCTCCTCCTAATACTCTGTCTGTTACAAGGATTCCCTTGTCAGCTCCCATAGCCATAGCCTCACGAAGTACTTCATCAGCTTTTGGAAGTCCCATGGTAAGAACGGTTACTTCTGCACCATACTGTTCTTTTAATCTAAGTGCTGCTTCAAGACCTGCTTTATCATCTGGATTCATGATAGAAAGCATTGCAGCTCTGTCTAATGTACCATCCGGATTAAACTTAACGCCACCCTTTGTGTCAGGTACCTGTTTAATACATACAACTATCTTCACGGTATTGTCACTCCTTAATTATTATATTTGTTTCATTGTATCGCTCTTATTTAAGAACAGCTCCTGAAATAACCATACGCTGTACTTCTGATGTTCCTTCGTAAATTTCTGTAATCTTAGCATCACGCATCATACGCTCTACATCGTATTCACGAATATATCCGTAACCACCGAATAACTGAACCACCTCTGTTGTTACAGCCATTGCTGTTTCTGCTGCAAATAATTTTGCCTGAGCAGCTTCTACGGAATAACTCTTCTGCGTTGCTTTTGCCATAGCAGCTTTGTATACCAATAATTTGGCAGCTTCAATTCTGGTTGCCATATCTGCAATCTTGAACTGTGTATTCTGCTGTGCTGCGATAGAACGTCCGAACTGTTTTCTTTCTTTTGTGTAAGCAACGGCTCTGTCTAATGCACCTTCTGCAATACCAAGTGCCTGTGCTGCAATACCGATACGTCCACCATCAAGTGTATGCATAGCGATTGGGAAGCCTTTTCCTTCCGGTCCCAATAAATTTTCCTTTGGAATTCTGCAATCCTCGAAAATCAACTCGTATGTAGAAGAACCACGGATACCCATTTTCTTTTCTTTTGTACCGAATGAGAAGCCCGGAGCTCCTTTTTCTACGATAAATGCAGAGAAGTTTTTCTTCTTTCTGCCTTTCTTATCTTCTGTAATGCTTGTAATAGCGATTACGATGTAAACGTCAGCTACTTTACCATTTGTAATGAAGCACTTAGAACCGTTTAATACCCATTCATCTCCGTCTAAAACAGCCTTTGTCTGAGCACCCTGTGCATCAGTACCTGCACCCGGTTCTGTTAATGCGAACGCACCAAGTAATTCTCCGCTGGCAAGAGGTTTTACATATTTCTGTTTCTGTTCTTCGGTACCATAGGTTAAAATCGGGTCTACGCAAAGAGAAGTATGTGCAGATACGATAACGCCTGTTGTACCGCAAACCTTTGAGAGTTCTTCTACGCACATGATATAGGTAAGCGGGTCACAACCCTGTCCGCCGTATTCCTTCGGAACCGGAATTCCGAGGAAACCTAATTTCTGCATTTTCTTTACGGTTTCCCAAGGAAATTCTTCTGTTTCGTCAACCTCCTGTGCAAGAGGTTTTACTTCGTTCTCAGCAAAATCTTTGAAAAGAGAACGGGCCATTTCATGCTTTTTATCTAAAGAAAAATCCATGATTTTTACTCCTTCTTTCTTTTTATTAATTACTGTGCATCAACCGGTGTTTTTGTACGGTCTGCGTTATATACATAAAATCCTTTTCCGCTCTTTGCTCCGAGGTTACCACCACGAACCATTTTACGGATTAACGGACATGCACGGTATTTGCTATCGCCTGTTTCTTTGTAAAGTACATCCATAATAGCAAGGCAGATGTCTAAGCCGATGAAGTCGCCTAACTCTAATGGTCCCATTGGATGATTAGCACCTAATTTCATGGCAGCATCAATACCTGCAATATCAGAAACACCTTCCATCTTAATGAAAGCAGCTTCGTTAATCATTGGAATTAAGATACGGTTTACAACAAAGCCTGCTGCTTCATTTACCTGTACCGGTGTCTTGCCGATTTCTTCAGAAATCTTCTTAATTGCTGCAACTGTTTCTTCCGGAGTATTTACACCTGCAATTACTTCTACTAATTTCATACGGTCAGCCGGATTGAAGAAATGCATACCAATCATTGGACGGGTAAGACCATTTCCGATTTCAGTAATAGATAAGCTTGAAGTATTAGATGCAAAAATACATTCAGGCTTTACAAATTTATCCAATTCAGCGAAGGTTGTTTTCTTAACCTCCATGTTCTCAAATGCAGCTTCTACGATTAAATCGCAGTCTGCACATAAATCTTCCTTCAAACCAGGAGTAATTTTTGCAACGATTGCATCTACTGCTTCCTGTGTCATTTTTCCTTTTTCTACGAGACGTGCATAGCCTTTTTCAATTTTTGCTTTTCCGTTTTCTGCCCACTCCTGCTTAATATCACAAAGTGCAACTTCATATCCTTCTACCTGGGCAAATGCTTTTGCAATTCCCTGTCCCATGGTTCCTGCGCCGATAACTCCAACTTTCATTTTAATATCCTCCTTGTTTAAATAAGTGAATTCCGGGAAGCACATAGCCTCCCGGATAATTTTCTTTTATGTATGGCTTATTCGTATTTTTCAACAATCGTAGAG
>CAMGET010000199.1 GCA_946055175.1 uncultured Roseburia sp. | reverse complement strand
TGTCCATCCAAGGATATTTTTAAAAGCATATCCCAGATTACTGTCCGTTGTATTAAACAGTTCTGCAAAGTTCTGCCAGCCTACCCAGGTAAACAGATTGCTATATCCATCATGCGCTCCGTCATAGCTTGTAAAAGCTACTGCAATCATAAAGATCATCGGCAGAACTGTAAAGCAGATAATTCCGGCAAGCGGAACAGCAAGCAATGTTTTATAGAATTTCCCATCGACAAGTTCGTGAATGTCATCCTTAAGTTTCGGAATATGTTTTCCTTCTGCCTTTAAGATATCATTTTCTCTACTATTCTTAATGTTCATTCTCCATACAAATAAAAATACGAGAATGAAAAAAAGTGATAGTCCACCATATAAAAGAATCTTAAAAGAATCATCATAGTGAACTGTCTTATATGTATCTAAAACAGCGTCGTATACTTCAACAGCAGCGGCGTCGCCCAAATTGTCTAACTTAGATAACCATGTTATACCTGTAGTAGCTGTATAACCAAAGAAAATTACTTCGAATGCCAAATATAAAAGACCACGGGCAATCTGTCCACAGGACAAGCTGCCAAATCCCATGATAATAAATGAAAGTTTGGTTCTCCAGGAACCTTTAATTAAATCTGCAAAAAGATTTTTTGTTCCATTAATCGTACCAAAAACAATTGTTTTTACGATACTTGCAATTGCGCTTCCAATTCTGGCGAAAAAGCCTCCAAAAGCGCAGAAAAACTTTTTCAGTTTATAGATAAATTTTTGACCATTATTTAAGCCCTGATATTCAAGATAAGAGAGTTCCTTCATAGTATTTCCCTTTACTTTTTTATTTAGTAGGAGCTATCCCAGAAGAAATTCCAGGATAGCCCCGTCATTAATATGTGTATCTAGTTTTAAAATTTGTTTGAACTACTGAGCTACGCAAGTAAGTGTAGCATTTGTTCCATCGTATACTAATGTTACAACATAAGTACCATCAGCTTCGATTTTAACATTGTCTCCATTCGGTGCGCCGTCAACACCAAAGTTAACATCCCAGCTAAGTCCCTGACGAACTTTGAATTCATCTCCTGCTTTGAATTCAACAGTAGCTGTCCATGTTCCTGCAGGATCTTCTGTCATTTCAACGTCTGTATCCCAGTTATAACCACCGAAAGAACCGATTAAGGTGAATGCTTTCATAGTAGCTTCATCCATTGTGAATAATCCATCGATAGAAGCCTTGTAATCATCAAGACCTTTCTGAAGTTCTTCATCTGTTGTAGCTGTTTCTGCTACAACACCAAGTAACTTGGCAATATCCCACCAAGAACCATGAATCTGTCCCTGAGGTGTAGCGTATGCGCTCTGTGCTGCAAGTGCTGAAAGTGCAGGGTTTGCCTGAACTGCATCAGACTTCTGAGCTTCTAAGTTAGATGGACCCCATCCAACAAGGTCGAATCTCTCAAGCTGGCATTCTGCGCTTGTAAGGTACTGAGCTAATTTATGAAGAACTGCTGTCTTCTTAGCATCATCCTGTGGTTTAATACCCATTAATTTACATCCTGAGTATGATCCCATATGATAGGTCTGTCCATCAACAGTGAATGAAGGAAGCTCTGCAACTCCATAATTATCGCCAAGTGCTTCTTTTGCAGCGTTAACACCCCATGTACCGGATACTACGACACCTGCAGGAATAGCTGATGCAAACTCTCCTGTATTTGATGAAGAAACATATAAATCAGATTTAACCATCTGCTGCATACCTTTTAATGCAATAAGACCTGCTTCTGAATTGAAGTCATCATCCACTGATGTGAAAGATCCGCCTTCACCCATTGTCCAGTCAGAATGACATCCTGTTGCAAAGAAGAATGATGCAAGATACCAAGCGGATGTATCTGTTTCCATACAAATAGTTCTTCCTGCAGCTTCACAATCAGCAACAACTGCTGCTAAATCTGAAAGGCTGCTCTCCTGAACTACGCTCTTATCATAGAACATGAAATAACCATTGTCTGAGGTAAGTGGGTAGCAGTAAATATCTTTACCAACGGTAGATGCTTTAAGAGAAGTAGCATCGTTCTGCTCTGTAACAATTGCAGATGCACCTGTACCAAGCTTTGTAACAGCTCCTGCCTCTACAAGTCTGATTAACTGATCCTGTGCGAAACAGAAAAGATCTGCACCACTTGCAACGTCTGCAATCATTTTTGATGCTGAATCAGCTTCTGTAATACCTTCAACAGTTGCGTTGATAACGATTCCAGGGTTAGCTTCCTCGAAAGCATCAATCTGTTTTTCTGTCAGTGGAGCAACACCTTCTGATTCTGATACCCAAACAACGATATCATAAGTACCTGAAAGGTCTGAATCTCCTGCATTAGAAGCATTCTGCTCTGTTGAAGGAGTATCTGTGTTTGCCGGAGCATCATTTTTAGCTCCACATGCTGTCATGCTTACTACCATAGCTGCAGCAAGCAATAAGCTTAAAACTTTTTTCTTCATTTTTAATTCCTCCCTATTATGATAGAAAAATATGTAAACACCGAATTCGTATGCGCAACTTTGCGTACCATTTTCTTCCATGCAAATGCTTGTTCGAAAACGTTACCACCCTTGTGCGCACTATTGCGCAATCGGTTGTTCCATGTTTAAAAGTATAGCCTTGTTTTCCTTTTGTGTCAATGTGCATGATTTATAATAAATACCATTCATTTTTAGTATTTTTGCACAAGTACTTTCCTACTATTTTTTTCAAAAACGAACATTTTCCCGGACTTTAGTTGCCTAAAACCCGGGAAAATCAAGCATTTTTATCCATTTCTATTTTTTAGCATCCCAGGCTGTCGATTCTCTTAAAACAACCTGATAGGGAAGTAATGTTCTCTGTGGCACGTCCTTTCCTTCTATCATATCCAATAACGTTTGACACGCTACCATTCCAATTTCTTTAGCGCCAAAATTCAGTGACGTAATGGATGGCACATTATTTTCCAGTACGGTACTATTATAAAAAGATGCAACGCGAATCTTCTCCGGGACATCTATTTCCTTTTCCCGAAGCTTTCGCAGCACCCTGCTACACGCAGCATCATCGAGACAGAGAATACAATCCGCTCCCTTTTCCAGAATTTCATCTACTTTTTTATCAACCATCACATTATTTTCCAAGTTCAGGAAAAGTAAATTTTCATCTACCTGCACGCCTACTGCCTCATAAGCCTCTCGAAATCCCATAATTCGGCTTTGGTTTACGACATGTCCCTCGTCGCCGCCAATCAACGCAATTTTTTTCATCTGCTTCATCAAAAGAATAGATGTCAGTTCTCTACAGGCACTCCGGTGATTATGATCCACCTGAATGACTCCCGGATAATTCGAACTTCCTATTGCAACAAATGGCGTTTTTTTATTCTGTAAATACTCCACTTGCGCATCTTCGACAAAGGTACGCATCAATATTGTCCCATCCACTTTTTGATTTGAAATGACGCGATCTAAAGATGATACATCATTGTTTTTGCAAATTGCCAGCAATAAATCATATTCCATAGCTCCGGCAATTTCCTGAATTCCGAACAGGCACTCCTGAAAAAAATGTAAGTCAATGACATCATATTCTCCGGGCATGACGACACAAATATTATAGGTTTTCGATTGTGCAAGACTTTTGGCAATGACATTTGGCTTATAGTCATGTGCTTCGATATACTCCATCACCCTAGCCCTGGTTTCTTTCCCGATTCTTCCTTTCCCCGAAATCGCTCTGGATACCGTTGTTCTGGATACACCGAGTGCATCTGCTACATCCGCAATCGTTATTTTTTTCTGTTGCTCCATTTGTATAAATCCCCCATATTCCACTGTACGTTGCGCTATTTGCGCTATTTTATGCGTTCTTTTGCGCAACTATATTCACATTATGATATGATTTATGCAAAAAAGCAACAAAAATTTAAAATTTTATAAAAAAGATTGCGCTATGCGCAACCTTTTTGTTTTTTACTGTGTCAATTCCTGTGTTGCTGCCTGCATCTGTGCCTCTATTTCCGCGAAGATACTCTCTTCCTCCACA
>CAMGET010000198.1 GCA_946055175.1 uncultured Roseburia sp. | reverse complement strand
AATATCGGCATATGGGATACATCTGCGGGATTGACGAAGTGGGAAGAGGTCCCCTTGCAGGCCCTGTGGTTGCCTGTGCGGTCATTTTGCCGGAGGATTGTGATATCCTTTATCTGAATGATTCCAAGCAGCTTTCTGCAAAGAAGCGGGAAGAGCTTTATGATGAGATTATGGAGAAGGCAGTGGCAGTAGGACTTGGAATGGTTGGCCCGGGTCGCATTGATGAAATCAATATTTTACAGGCAACCTATGAAGCAATGCGGGAAGCTATTAGTAAATTGAGTGTAAAACCCGATATATTATTAAACGATGCAGTAACCATTCCGGGCGTAGCTGTACGTCAGGTACCGATTATCAAAGGAGATGCGAAAAGTATTTCCATTGGTGCAGCAAGCATTGTTGCAAAGGTCACAAGAGACCGCCTGATGGAAGAATATGATAAGGTATTTCCGGAATATGGATTTGCATCCAATAAGGGTTATGGATCCGCAGAACACATTGCGGCATTGAAAAAATATGGCCCGACACCGATACATAGAGCAAGCTTTATCAAAAATTTCATTTAAATGAGAAAAATTCTCTGCTCACCAGCGGGTAAACTCTGCAGACAGAGTTGCATTTTCTTTCAGAAAACAAGGAGAATTTCATATGCAGATTTCAAATTTAGTGAGTCAGTATCAACGCAATACGAGTAGCAATAGTACAGACGAATTAAAAGGCGCCAGCAGTATGCAGAAATTGGTATCCTCTGTAGGCGAACTTGAGGCGGGCAGTGTTTTTGAAGGAACGGTTTCCTCTGTAAGAGGAGGAAAGGTAACACTTGCCCTTAGCACAGGGCAGCAGATTGTGGCACAGCTGGATGGTAAAGTGCGCCTGACTATTGGGTTGCCAATGTTTTTTCAGGTAAAAAGCAATGAGGGAGGCATCATGGCGATTCGTCCCTATAACGGAAACGGAACCGGAGGCAATCCGATTCTTTTGAATGCACTTACTTCGGCAGGAGTGCCGGTAACGGAGCGGAATCTGGAAATGGTAAATGCGATGATGCAGCGCCAGATGCCGATAAATAAGCAGAGTATTCTTGACATGATAAAAGTGGTAAGTACTTATGAAAATACCTCAGTACAGACACTTGTAGATATGACACGCTTAGGACTTCCGGTGGATGGGGAACTGGCGGCACAATTTGAAAAATATCAGCAGAATGATTATGCAATTGTAGGAAAAATGGATACAGTATTAGAACAGGTGGTGGATTTGCTCGGAAGCGAAGAACTATCGCCGGGACAGGCTGTGGATATCAATCAAAAGCTGTTTGACATGGCAGTCCGACCGGATTTTACCTCGCAGGCGGCAATAGATGATGTAGAACAGTTTTTGTTGGGAAAATCTGATGCTAAGCAGGAGGGAGTAACGCTTGAACTTCATTTAACACCGCAGAATACAGCCGAAACAGTGCCATTTGCGAATCAGGTACTGAAAGATGTTTTCTCTGAGGAACAGCTTATGAATCTGACAAAACTGTTACAGAGTACACCATCTCTGGTAGAAAATCCGGAGCTGTTTGTGACAGAGAGCGGAGAAGAAATTTTTGTAGACACTTTATCAGAAGAAGGAAGTTTCCCGGACAAAATGCAGGAATCAATTGGACAGACTGCCGGAAAACAGACATTAAATTCAGAACTTACTGTAGAGGAGTTTTTAAAAAGTGTTCAGGACAACTTAACCAATAAGCAGGAGTTTGGATTCCTTGGTGTACAAAAGCTTTTTTCCGGTAGAGAATATCGTTTTTTGCTAAAAAATGTGATGCAGGAACAGTGGCTGTTAAAGCCGGAAGAACTGAAGTCTGAAAAAGTGTCTGAGACCTATGAACGTTTGATTCGGCAGTTAGACCAGATGGAGCAGCTTGTAAAGGCGACAGGAACCGATCAGTCAAAACTATTGGAGACGACAGCAGACATTCGCAGTAATGTAGAGTTCATGAATCAGATAAATCAAGTATACACCTATGTGCAGTTGCCTTTGAAACTGACAGGACAGCAGGCAAATGGAGACTTATACGTTTATACAAACAAAAAAAATCTGAATGATCCGGACGGAGAGTTGTCGGCCTTTTTACATTTGGATTTAGAAAATTTAGGCTCAACGGATGTTTCTGTGAAGATGCAAAAGAAACATGTAAAGACAAATTTTTACTTTTCGGATGATGGGTCTTATGATTTAATACAGAAGCATCTGCCGCTATTAGAGGCACGGTTAAATAAAAAGGGCTACACCTGTACTTTTACAGTGTCAAATGAGGACAAAAAGGTAGATTTTGTAAATGATTTTTTGCGTAAGGATTTACCATCGGCAGGAACTTTGCACCGTTATTCCTTTGATGTCAGAACCTAAGGAAGGGAGGCATATGCTATGGCAGAGCGAAAAATACCCAGTATCTGGGGGGGTTCCAAAAAAGAAGAAAAAAAAGATAAAACGGCTGTTGCAATCGCATATGAGCCTGGGGAGGCAGCCCCAAAGATTTTAGCCAGCGGTAAGGGAGAAGTGGCAGAACGAATTATTGAGACCGCGAAGGAAAACAAGGTTCCGTTTTATCAGGATCACAAGCTGGCAGAAACCTTATCAAAACTGGAAATTGGAGATGCAATTCCGCCGGAACTTTATGATGTGGTGGCAGAAATCTTAGTATTTGTAGATGATATGGACCGGTTGAAAGCAAAACTGGCAGGAAAGTTATAAATTTTTCAAAAGGCGGGATGTATACAAATCAAAGCTTGTGTACATCCCAAAATCTTAAGTGTCGTTCGATACAAATTCCCAATATTAAATTTCATATAGGAGGCAGAAGTGGAAAAAGTTTTGAATAAGCGGCAGATTGGTAGTAAATATGAGGAGCTGGCTGCTGCGTATTTGGTGAAAAAAGGATATAAAATTATCGAAAAAAATTATCATGCAGGCCGATATGGAGAACTGGATATCATTGCGGAAGACGAAGAGGGAACCCTGGTCATCTGTGAATGCAAATACCGTTCAAAGAGCAAGTGGCAAGATCCATCGGCAGCGGTCGATGTCAAGAAACAACGTCAGATTTGCAGAACAGCATTATATTATTGTATGAAGCGTGGATATGGGGTAGAGCATCCATGCAGATTCGATGTGATTGCAATCTATGGAGATGAATCCATCCGGCATATTGAAAATGCTTTTGAGTTTCGACGTTGAAATAAAGAAATGAGAATGTTACAATACTACTGGAAAAAATTTAGAGTGAGTAATTACCATGATACAAAAAAATGACAAACAGATTTTGATAGAACGAATGCATGAAATAGAGCCGGGTATACAGGTCCCACTTCTGCATTTTCCTCTGCTGGAGAAATGCAGCTTCATCACACATGCATTTACAACCCGCATGGGCGGGGTGAGCACCGGAGACTGTACAAGTATGAATTTAAGCTTTACCAGAGGGGATGACGAAGCAGCGGTTAGGGAAAATTACCGCAGAATTGCGGCTGCTTTGGGAACAGATGCAAAGCAGTTTGTATGCTCAGACCAGACACATACCACAAATGTAAGGAGAGTAACGAAAGCAGACGCAGGAAAAGGTGTGGTCATTCCGAAAGACTATACAGATGTGGACGGACTTATTACCAACGAACCGGGCATCGTATTGTCTACTTTTTATGCAGACTGTGTACCCTTGTATTTTGTAGATCCGGTACACCGTGCCATTGGTTTGTCACATTCGGGCTGGCGTGGGACCGTAAATAAAATGGGCCAGGTGACGATTGAGGCAATGAAACGTGAATTTGGCAGCAGAGCAGCAGACTTGTACTGTGCCATCGGACCTTCTATTTGTCAGGACTGCTATGAAATCAGCCGGGATGTGGCAGAGGAATTCATGAAAGCATTCCCGGAACATGTGAATGACATTTTATTACAAAAATCAGAAGAAAAATTTCAGTTGGATTTATGGAAAGCAAATGAAATTGTGATGCTTAAAGCTGGTATATTACCGGAGCATTTGGCAGTGACCAATATCTGTACCTGCTGTAACCCGA
>CAMGET010000197.1 GCA_946055175.1 uncultured Roseburia sp. | reverse complement strand
CTTAATCGGAGGAGGAGTTGGTATTCCACCGATGTTAGAACTTGCAAAAGGATTAGACTGTAAAAAACAGATGATATTAGGCTATAGAAATAATCAGATGTTTTTATGTGAAGAAATGAAAGCTTATGGTGAGGTTTATGTGGCAACGGAAGACGGTAGTGCCGGTACCAAAGGAAATGTTTTGGATGCCATTCGCGAAAATGGGTTAAAGGCAGATGTCATTTATGCCTGCGGACCGACACCAATGCTTCGTGCCTTGAAGGAATATGCAAAGGAAAATGGAATCGAATGTTGGATTTCCATGGAAGAACGCATGGCATGCGGAATCGGAGCCTGCCTTGCCTGTGTATGTAAATCGAAGGATAAGGACCATCATACAAATGTAAATAACAAGCGTATCTGTAAAGAAGGTCCGGTATTTTTGGCAGAGGAGGTAGAATTCTAATGAATATGAAAGTGGATTTATGTGGCGTAACCTTAAATAATCCGGTCATGACTGCCTCCGGAACCTTTGGCTCAGGTGCGGAGTATTCTGAATTTGTAGATTTAAACAAGCTTGGAGCCGTTGTGACAAAGGGCGTGGCAAATGTTCCATGGCAGGGCAATCCGACTCCCCGTGTGGCAGAAGTATATGGCGGGATGTTAAACGCAGTCGGTTTACAGAACCCGGGAATTGATTTGTTTATTGAGCGGGATATCCCGTTTTTAAAGAAATATGATACAAAAATCGTAGTGAATGTATGCGGACATTCTACGGAAGAATATATAGAGGTGGTAGAACGTCTGCGTGACCAACCGGTAGACCTGTTGGAAATCAATATTTCCTGCCCGAACGTAAAAGAGGGTGGAATTGCATTCGGACAGGACCCAAAAGCAGTAGAAGCAATTACAAAAGAAATGAAAAAACATGCAGCCCAGCCTGTCATCATGAAGCTTTCTCCGAATGTAACGGATATTACAGAGATGGCAAGAGCAGCCGAGGCTGGTGGTGCAGACGGGTTATCTTTGATTAATACCATAACCGGTATGAAGATTGATATCCATCACCGCAGCTTTGTACTGGCAAATCGTACCGGCGGCATGTCAGGACCTGCGATTCACCCGGTGGCGGTACGTATGGTATACCAGACTGCGCAGGCAGTAAAGCTGCCGATTATCGGGATGGGAGGCATCATGAATGCAGAGGATGCTATCGAGATGATTTTGGCAGGCGCTACAGCAGTATCCGTAGGAACTGCCAATTTTACGAATCCTAGAGTCACAGAGGAAATCGTAGAAGGTATCCGCGCTTATATGGAGCGTTATCAGGTATCTGATATTAAGGAATTAGTAGGAGCGGTACATGATCGATAAAGTCAAAACTGCTAAATAAAACTTTGCAAAATCGAAGAATAGTGGTAATATAGTCCTATAAGTTTTGCTCATTACAAACGAGAAGGGGGAAAAGTCATGGGCTTTGTAAGAAAAAAATCAGATTTAGTTCAAAAAGTTGCAGAAATGAAACAAGCGGATTATTCAGGAAATCCGGAATTAGACGGGATTTATAAGCGTCTGGTAAAAAACAGAGAAGAATTTGAATCTGTATATGACAAGGGACTGGATGCAGTCATGCAGATTAGCTCTTTGGATTTGATTTTATCCAGAAGTACCGATATGTTATTAAAGGATGCAGAAAATGCAGAACACGCTACCAGTGAGATTTTGAGTGCGGCAGAGGAGTCTTCCGGTGTAGCAGAGCAGGTAAACTCACAACATGAGGATTTGACGAGGACCATTGTGGCAGCTGCAGAAGATACCAATGAAGTATATAAAAAGATTGAGACCAGTCAGCACGAACTTTCTGAAATACGCGATTTGTCAGTTAAAACCATAGATGGATCCAAGGAAATGCAAGGGGATATGGATACCCTGTTAGAAGTGATTAATCATATGAATGAGGTCATTTCAGGAATTAATTCCATTTCTTCCCAGACAAATATGCTGGCATTAAATGCTTCTATTGAAGCAGCGAGAGCCGGTGAAGCAGGCAAAGGGTTTGCGGTTGTAGCAGAAGAAATCAGAAAGCTTGCAGAAGAGACTCAGAAACTGACTGCCAATATGGGCGAATTTGTGGATCGCATCAAAGATGCTTCTAATAAGAGCTCTGAAAGTGTAACCAGCACGATTACGGCACTCGAAAGCGTAACGGAAAAAATTGAGAGTGTATGGAAAATTAACGATGAAAATCAACAGCATGTTTCAAGAGTCAATGATTCCATCAGTTCTCTTGCAGCAGTAAGCGAAGAAATCAGTAGCTCCATGAATGAACTGGAGACGCAGGCGTCCCTTATTAAGAATCAGTGTAGTGAGTTAGACAAAAACATGACAGAGTTAAAGGGCTTCAGTATTTACATTAAGGACGCCACAAAACCGGTAGAGAAAATCGAAAAGATTTTATCAGATTCAACAAAAGTCATGGGTAAAATGACAGACGATGCATTCTTCCGTATGGAGTATCTGGAATTTGCAAAATATATGGATAAGGCAATCAGCGCACATCAGACATGGCTTTCTAATTTAAAACGAATGGTGGATGAACAGACGATTGTTCCGTTGCAGTTCGATCCTACCAAATGCGGCTTTGGACATTTCTATTATTCTATGACACCAAAGACGCCGGAGATTCGTGCTATCTGGACACAGGTAGAAGATAAACATAAGAAATTTCATGCATATGGAAGTGAAGTCAGAAAACTGATTATGAATCAGGATTATTCTGCTGCAAGGCAGAAATATACAGAGGTAGCAAACTATTCCAAGGATTTGATTGCTGACTTTGAAGAAATGAAAAAAATTGCAGTGAAATTGCAGAATCCGTAAATTATGAAAACTTTGTAAAATTTCTTCATGGAAGAGATTTATAGCTTGTTGTATCTGATATTTAGGTGTAAAATAAGAGCTTGTTTCGGGAAATTTCCGAACAGGCTCTTTTTAATATTATAGAAATAACAGAGAGAGCAGGAAGGATGGTTATTATGAAAAAGAGAATACTTAGTATGATGCTGGCAGCTGTTATGTGTCTGACATCAACGATTACTATTTTTGCGGCAGAAGAAAACAGACCTTATTTAGCTCTTGGCGCGGACCTTAGTGAAGAACAGAAAAATACAGTGTTATCCCTGATGGATATTGATACTGCAAATTTGGATGAGTATGATGTGACATACATTACCAATGAAGAGGAACATCAATATCTGGATGCTTATGTGGACCCGGCTAAGATAGGAACACGTTCCCTATCTTCTGTCGTGATTACACAGCGGAAAAAGGGAAGCGGATTAAACATTACGACAAAGAATATCAATTTCTGTACCGTTGGTATGTATCAGAACGCGCTTGCAACAGCCGGTGTTTCAGATGCAGATATTATTGTTGCAGGACCGACGCAGATTTCCGGTACAGCTGCACTGGTAGGTATTTTTAAAGCTTACGAGGATATGACAGGCGAAGAAATTGATGAGAATGTCATTGATGCAGCTTTAAATGAATTGGTTGTAACAGGAGAACTTGCAAATGTTCTGGATGAATATTCAAATGAAGAGATTGAGGAATTCATAGCATATATTAAAGCAGTTGTTGCAGAAAGAGAGTTAAAGGATGCCGACAGTATCAACGAAGTTATTGATGAAGCCTGTGAAAAGTATGGGGTAACCCTTTCAGATTCAGAGCGTCAGCAAATTGTGGATTTGTTACTTAAGATTACATCTTTGGGCATTGATTTAAGCGGTCTGGTAGACTATGCGGAATCCCTGTACAATTCCTTTAGAAACGGAGGAAGTGAAAACAGCGGAGTGATAGCAACCGTTGTTACTACGATTTCCAATATTTTCACATCCGTTGTAGATTTCTTTAAAAATTTATTTAGCTAAGATAAAATGGGGCTGTTACACAGTCCTATTTTTTTTCTTGGAAAATAGGAAAATATTTTGTATAATGTAAAGAGCAGAGAAAGAAGCAATGAGGAGCATTTACGAATGAAAAAAGTGATTCAGTATACATATTATATCTTAATAAGTATATCAGCCATT
>CAMGET010000196.1 GCA_946055175.1 uncultured Roseburia sp. | reverse complement strand
ATATGAAAGAATTACAACAAAACGGTATCGGTGTGAGTGAGGCACGACAGTGCGCCGGACTGCTGGCAGAGCGAGGATTTGATATTGCAGAGAATATCATCAATTATGAAGATTTGCTGAAACAGCTGATTGCAATAGGAAGGGGGCAAAAGTAATGAACCAGCTCCCGACCGGCATGTATCAGCCGGGAACTTCCTTGGTACATCGAATGAAGGCGAATATAAAAATCTTTTGCTTCCTGATATTAACAGTAGCAGTTATATGTACGGAGACACTTAGGGGATATGCTGTATTGTTTTTATTTACCGGAATTCTTATTTACCTATCAAAAGTCAACTTTGGGACAGCGCTTGGCTCGATTGGACGTCTGACATGGTTTTTTATTTTGATTCTGCTTATGAATATTTGCTTTTATGGTCCGGATGATGCGTGGATTCGAATAGGAATTTTTGCACCATCTTATGAAGGATTGATGCAGGGAACTCATATTGTAGCAAGAGTGATTCTGATGCTGGTTATCTGTAATGTGCTTACGGTAACAACTGCTCCTTTGATGCTGACCGAAGGAATGGAAGCACTTTTATTTCCATTGAAATTGTTTCGAGTTCCGACAGAACAGGTCGCTATGATTCTGTCGGTGGCGATGCAGTTTATACCAACCTTGTTTGAAGAGGCAGAAATGATTAAAAAAGCACAGATAGCACGTGGTGCACGATTTGACAGTAAAAAGCTTCTTGATAAAGCCGGAGCGATTCTGCCATTGGTGGTTCCAATTTTCCTTGCCGCGTTTAAGAGGGCAGACGAATTATCTCTGGCAATGGAAGCCAGAGGTTATCGGACAGATATGGCCAGGCAAAGACGCAAATTTGGAATGCCGGCAGGATTTGAGTGGCTTGCACTTGCCACTTGCAGTATTCTTTGTATTTTACAGATAGTGTTTCTGTAAATATAAACAATAACGGCGATACGAATAGAAATTCGCCGGGAAAAAGAGAGGAAAATGTTATGAATAAAATGACAACCGTTAAAAAATCAATTATTACAGCAGTATGCATCGCTTTATGTGTGGTACTGCCACAGGCATTTCATGCCATTCCGAATGCAGGCTCTATTTATTTGCCAATGCATATTCCGGTATTGCTCTGCGGTCTAATCTGCGGATGGCAGTATGGCTTACTTTGCGGTCTTGTGGGTCCATTGTTTTCAAGCTTGATTACAGGAATGCCGCCAATGGCATATCTTCCGCCAATGATGGTTGAATGTGCTGTTTACGGCTTAATAGCAGGACTTATGATGAAATTGGTACATACAAGTAAAGTCTATGCAGATTTATATATTAGCTTAGTTGTTGCAATGTTTGCAGGCCGTGTGATTGCCGGTATTGCAAAGGCGCTCATTTTCATGCCGGGCCAGTTTGGAATCGCAATGTGGACAACCAGCTACTTTGTAACAGCATTGCCGGGTATCGTCATTCAACTTGCTGTTTTGCCGACTCTTGTTTTTGCACTCATGAAAGCGAGATTGATTCCGACACGATATACAAATGAAGCATAATTACAGTAACTTGGGGAAAACGAAAATGAACAAAAACGATGTAATCGAATTTTTTGACCGGCTCGCGGGGCAATGGGATAAAGATATGGTCCGAAATGAGAACATTATCTGTCAGATTCTGGACAATGCCAAGGTCAGCGAAGGAAAAGATATACTTGACGTTGCCTGTGGTACGGGTGTATTAATTCCCGATTATCTTGCGAGAAATGTGAAAACAGTGACGGCGATTGACATTTCGCCTGAAATGGTAAAAATTGCAAAAAAGAAATTTCCTCAGGAAAAGGTACATATTATCTGTGGAGATGTTGAAACAGCAGAGTTTGACCGCAGATTTGACTGCATTGTTGTGTATAATGCATTCCCGCATTTCCCGGAACCAGAGAAATTAATAAACGTGCTCATAAGCCATCTGAAACCGGGGGGAACACTTACGGTCGCTCATGGAATGAGCCGTGCAAAACTTGACCGGCATCATTCCGGCAGCGCCAGCAAGGTTTCCGTCGGCTTGATGAGCGAAGAGGACCTTGCTTCTATATTTGAAACGAAATTACAGGTGACAGTGAAGATTTCAAATGAAAAAATGTATCAGGTTGTGGGAATCCTTCCTTTTTGATATAATAGCTGTATTACAAAGGAATGGGTTGAGGTATACATGGAAAATCGGCACAAACATACACAGGAACATATCCATGAACAGATGAGTCAGTTACATAAGCATGTTCATTCGGAGGAAGAGAAAAAGAAGGTCGTAAACCGCCTATCCAAGGCGATTGGTCACCTGGAAGCAGTAAAGCAGATGGTATTGCGGGATGAAGACTGCAGTGACGTTTTGATTCAGTTAGCAGCAGTGCGTGCAGAGATAAACAACACCGGTAAAGTTGTTCTGAAAAACCATGTGTCACATTGCATTGTGGAGGCTGTGGAAGATGGCGACATGGAAGCAATTGAGCAGTTAAACAAAGCAATCAGTATGTTTGTAAAATAATTATTAAAAGTTCTATCAAATGCAAGAATTCATAGACAAAAATCTGAAAAATGATATAATAAAAGGTGATACTTAGTCAAAAAGTATTACCTTTTTTCATATCAGGGAGACGAAATGAAAAATCCGAGAAAAGTATTTCAGGCACTGACAATGATTTTACAGTTTGGACTGAATATGATTGTGCCGATTGCGATATGTATGGCGCTTGGAATCTGGCTTGATAAAAAATATGATATGCCATGGGTGATTCTGATATTGTTTTTTGCCGGGGCCCTTGCAGGATTTACAAGCATTTATAAAATGGCGAAGCCGTTCATGAAAAGTGAACGGAAACGACATGAGAAGTAAGAATTTGGGAAGTAACAGATGTTAAGAAGATTGAATGATGCATTGCCGGACCTGGTTCTGGGGATTATTGTATATGGAGTGTTAGCAGAGCTTATCGGAGTCTGGTTTGTGACAGACAAGGTGCGCTACAGTACAGGGCTTTTAATTGGAATTTCTCTTGCAGTCGGTATGGCGATTCATATTGCAGTAGTAATCCGGGATGCAGTGGAAATCTACGGTGAACATGGAGCAAGAAACAGAGTCATTGCAAAATCTCTGCTGCGTTATGTAGTAGTGGTGATTGTGTTTTTTGCCATGATGAAGTTTAACTTGGGTAATTTATTTTCAGCATTTATTGGAGTGTTAGGCTTAAAGATAGCTGCGTATCTAACGCCTTTTACACATAAAGTTATTTCAAAACTAGAAGGAAGAGGTGATGAGTCTTCGGACAACGAGAATGAAAAAATTTTATAAGGAGGTGAAATTGTGAGTAACGCAATTTTGATGGAATCCGGCGGAAGCGATATTGACTTTATGATACACGGGTTATTACCGGTCAATTTCTTTGGTCACGAAGTCTGGATTACCACATCACATGTGTGTATTTTGATTGTTATGCTTTTGATGCTTACTTTGGGTATCATTGCAAACCGCAAAATGAAACACGCAACAGAAGTACCGGACGGGCTGCAGAATCTTTTCGAACTGCTCGTAGAAAAGCTAGACGGAATAGTTTACAGTACGATGGGAAAAATCGCTGCACCAAAGTATGCAAACTATATTTTGACCATTTTTGTATTCATATTCTTTAGTAATATTTCCGGCTTGTTTGGCTTAAGACCGCCGACAGCGGATTATGGTACAACTCTGGCACTTGGTCTTATTACATTTTCTTTAATCCATATTGCGCAGTTTAAAAATCTGCCGCTAAAACAGATATGGAAGGATATGTGTTCGCCGTTACCACCGTGGCTGCCAATCTGGTTCCCAATCAACTTAATCAGTGAGATTGCGGTTCCGATTTCGTTATCTTTACGTTTGTTTGCAAACGTATTGTCAGGAACGGTTATTATGGCACTTGTATATGGATTGCTCGGAAAACTGGCATTAATCTGGCCGGCAGCACTCCATGTTTATCTGGATTTGTTCTCAGGAGCGATTCAGACTTATGTATTCTGTATGCTGACAATGACATATATCAGCCAGAACTACGAAATGGAATA
>CAMGET010000195.1 GCA_946055175.1 uncultured Roseburia sp. | reverse complement strand
CTTTACCAATGCTACCTTAATAGATGAAGCCTTCGCAGATGAAATGCTACGTGTAAAAAACTTTGTACCGGCTATCTCTTTGGAAGGATTTGAAGAAGCGACTGACGGCAGACGTGGAAACGGCACCTATCAAAAGGTGATTAAAGCAATCAAACTTTTAAGACAAAAGAAGCTTGTTTTCGGAATCTCTGCCTGCTACACCAGTGTAAACTTTGATTCCATTACATCAGAAGCTTTCTACGACAGCCTGATTGAAATGGGTGTATCCTTCATCTGGTATTTCCACTACATGCCGGTTGGAAATGACGCTTCTGTAGAACTTCTTCCGACACCTGAGCAGCGTGTAGAAGTATATCGCCGTATCCGCCTCTACCGCAGTACAAAACCATTGTTTGCCATGGACTTCCAGAATGATGGTAAATATGTGGGTGGCTGTGTTGCAGGTGGCAGACGCTACTTACATATCAATGCAAATGGTGATGTCGACCCATGTGTCTTCATTCATTATTCCGACAGTAACATTCGCGAGAAGTCATTGCTTGAATGCTTACAATCCGGCATTTTCATGGCTTATCATGACGGTCAACCGTTTAATGAAAACATGCTGCGTCCATGCCCAATGCTGGAAAATCCGGAAAAGCTACGAGAAATCGTTGCAAAAACCGGTGCTCGTTCCACCGATTTACAGTCTCCGGAGAGTGTCGAACATCTATGCGCAAAATGTGATTCTTATGCAGCAAACTGGAAACCAACCGCTGATAAACTGTGGGAAGAGCAAAAACAAAGCTAAAAAAGCTGCGGTTCCTTACTCGCTAATAGTGGGAAGGAGCCGCAGCTTTTCTATTATTCTGTTTCAATAAAGTCAATCGCCATTTCTTTTCCGGCATCCGTCGGATTTCCCGGTGTGCCGCAATGCGGACAATTATATTTTAATGGTTTCTTGACAAACAATTCATTGCAGTTCGGACAGCGAAGCATAACGTCAGTCTTTCGAACAGTCACCTCTGCGCCTTCACACATGGTTCCGACTGCTGCCTCTTCAAAATACCCCTTGACTGCTTCAAAGGAATATCCGGAAGCTTCTCCAATCACCAATTGAATCTTTGTCACCTTGCTGTGCCCACGCTCTTTGCAATGTGCCTCTGCGTGTTCAATGATTTCTACTGCACCATGATATTCATGCATAGCTTAGTTCTCCTCTTTCATAGAGATGCATTTCTTTGGACAATTGCTTTCGCACAGTCCGCAGCTGACACATGCATCTTTATTTAATTCCCATTTCTTTTCTGCCCGGTCTACTGTAATTGCACCCTGCGGGCACTTCTTTGCACAAAGTGTACAGAATACGCAAACTTCCGTATCTGCCTGAGGAAATTTTTTCTTCTCCTCTACCGGCTTTTCATAAGTAGCAGATGCTTTCATAGACATCGGCTCCTGATAACCCGGTACAATCGACAAACACTTTTTTGGACATTTTTCGGTACAGTATCCACACTGCACACAGTCAAAGCGATTGATGGTCCACGTTCCGGCTTTGCGGTCTACCGTAATAGCACGGGAAGGACAGTTCATACTGCATATACCGCATAAAATACAGTCCTCGATATTGATTTCTATATGTCCTCTGCTGCGCTTTGGATAAACAGCTGGTTCGGCAGGATAATTCTTTGTAACCGGCTTTGAAAATAAATTCTTTAAAACCGTGTTCTTAAAGCTCATAAGTTTTGCCATTTTTACGTTCCTCCTATCGTTCTGTACAACTGATACATGGATCAATTGTCAAAATCAAAAGCGGCACATCGGCAAGGTCAGCACCCTTTAAGGTCTCTAACATACCCGGAAGGTTTGCGAAAGTAGGGGTACGGACTCTCATTCTGTCTAAGAACTTACTTCCGTTTGCTTTTACATAATAAATTGCTTCCCCTCTCGGCTGCTCCACACGCATAAAATACTCACCGTTTGGATTGCCTTTTACGACAGCAGAAATCTCACCGGAAGGCATTTTGCCAATCATCTGGCGAATCAAATCGATTGCCTGGAAAATCTCGTTGATACGGACATCACATCTTGCGAAGCTGTCACCAATCTCACTTGTAATCGGTTCAAAATCAAGGTCCGGATATGCACCGTAACCTCTGGTTCTCATATCAATTTTCACACCGCTGGCACGTGCAAAAGGCCCTGCTGCTCCTAAATTATGAGCCTGCTCCTTTGTCAGCACACCAACACCTTTTAATCTGGACTCTACTGTGTAGTCAAAAAGGAAGGTCTTACGAATGGTCTTTAATTCTGTTTCCATCTCTTCAAATACAGAAAGCATGGTCTGTAACATTTCAGCATCGATATCTTTTAACACACCACCGATTTTATTAACAGAGAAAATACATCTTCCACCTGTTGTCAGTTCAAAAAGGTCTAACACCTTTTCTCTCATTCTCCAACACTGGTAGAATAAACTTTCAAATCCGAATGCATCTGCTAAAAGTCCAAGCCACAACAAATGGCTGTGGATACGGGACATTTCTGCCCAAATCGTACGGAGGTATTTTCCTCTGTCCGGTACTTCTACATTCATTACATTTTCTACTGCTTCACAGTAACCCATGCCGTGCATAAAGCTGCAGATACCACAGGTACGCTCTACTACATAGGTCATTTCATTAAAATCTTTCTTTTTTACAAGTCCTTCCAGACCTCTATGTACAAAACCGATAGAAGGAATGGCTTCCACGATTTTTTCATCTTCGATGACAAGGTCGAGATGAATCGGTTCCGGTAATACCGGATGCTGCGGTCCAAAAGGAATAATACTCTGTTTTCCCATAACTTCCTCCTATTTCAAGAATGGTGTTTCTTCATTGATACGATATAACCGGTTCTGATAATCCAGGTTAATCATCTGAATATTTACACCAAATAATTCTTTCATTTCATTTTCATACAAAAATGCATATGGATAAAACTCTGTAATACTGCAAACTTCAGTCTCTTTGTCAATTACAAGACGAAGTGTATGGTAAAGATTTGTATCATCCTCTGCAAAGGAATAGCTAAGCTCTAACTTTTCATTTACATAAGCTGCACAAATCTGGGAAAGACGGCGTCCCATATTTTTCTGAGTCATTACCTGTCCTAAAAGGTCTGCCGGAGTAATCTCTTCCAATATATTTGTCGGGTTCTTTACTTCCATTACTTCTGCTCCTTTCTGGATTCCTTTTTCTTCTGTTCCATTTCATCACTGCGTTTCTGGAACAGTTCAACCGCTTTTACCACACCATCAATGATTGCCTGCGGTCTTGCGGCACAACCGGGTACATAGATATCAACAGGAATTGTCGTATCTACCCCGCCTAAAATATTATAGCAATCTTTAAATACGCCACCGGTACATGCACATACGCCGACAGCTACCACAACCTTCGGTTTTGGCATCTGATCATATAACTGTTTTACAACTGCCTGATTCTGTGTATTGATACCACCTGTAATCAGGAAAATGTCTGCCTGCATCGGGTCGCCGGTATTGATGACACCAAAACGCTCCACATCGTAAACAGGAGTCAGGCATGCCAGTACTTCAATATCACATCCATTACAGCTGGAACCATCGTAATGGAGCAGCCAAGGAGATCTTTTTACATTTCCCATAATCTTTTGCTTACCTCGCAATCATCAGAATAATTAAGTTTGTGCCTGCTGCAAATAACGTTACACCCCATGCCAGTTTCAACATGGTATCCCATTTTACACGAGCTGAGGTATTATCAATTAAGATTTCAAGGAAATATACCGCAAGAATTGCGAGTATCGCTACCAAATAGCTCCATGGATTCTCATTGATAAAGAACAGACCTACTACACCCATTAAAAATACGGTTTCATACCACTCAGAAAGCTGGAATAATGCAAGGTTATCTGCACCCATTTCTGTCGTAACACCCTTAACCATCTCCTGATGCGGATGATGGGAGGTACTTAAATCAAATGGCGATTTTCTCATCTTAATGGTAAGAATAAATACAAACGCCGCAAAAAAGCCCGGTGTCATAAAAATGGCACTTAATTTTGACTGAATAATGTCTGAAACATT
>CAMGET010000194.1 GCA_946055175.1 uncultured Roseburia sp. | reverse complement strand
TATATAGATACTAAGATTATCCCATAATTACGGTGGACCTGCAATATTATTTTTATATGAAAAAAGTACTTTTGTATAGAATAGAAATGGTATATAATGACTTATATCAAATGAAATCGGAGGACAAAGCGATGGCAAATTGGGAAGGTTTAAAAGACAGTTTATTTGCAGCTGGACGCGATGTGAGCCAGAAAGCAAAGGAAGTATCTGAGCTTGCAAAGCTAAAGATGGATATTCATACAAAAGAAGATTTTGTGGAAAAGCAGTTTGCGGTGCTCGGGCGTGCTTATTACGAAGTGAATAAGGGAAATGCAAGTGTAGAGGAAGAAGAGCAGTTTGGAATTATCAAAGAGGCTTTAGATGAAATTGAGCGCATGAATCAACAGATACTTGATATTCAAGGTGTGGTAGCATGTCCGAACTGTGGCAAGAAGGTTCCGGCTGACAACAGTTATTGCAGTGCATGTGGAGCAAAATTAGATGATGTTGTGGTAGATGCTGAAGTTGTTTCGGAGGAGCCGGTGGAAGAAGATACCGTAGAACCGCCGGTTGAGGAACATACAGAAGAATAGTAATAAAAAAGGTGAAAAGCCTTGCGGTTAATGGACGGTAAGGCTTTTTCTTTACATTTATTATAAGATATGGTTTAATTGTACAATAAAATAATATAAAGGAGGTTGTTAACACGATTTATGAACGAATGATAGTGCAACGACAACAACTTGAAGAGCAGATCCTTTCTATTAACTCTCAGTTAAAAGAATTGCCGAAAGGTAATTTTTTCTGTACGCGTAATGGTAAGCATTATAAATGGTATCAAAGCGATGGTCATAATCAAACGTATATTCCCAAAAAAGAACACAAACTTGCAGAACAATTGGCAGTAAAAAAATATTTATCATTATTACTAGAAGATTTAATTCACGAGAAAAAGGCTATTGATTTTTATCTTAGGCATCACAATTCAGAGGTTGGAAAGGCAGAACAATTACTTAGAAATGAGCCTGAATACCAAAGACTTCTATCAGCATATTTTAAACCCATGTCAGAAGCACTTATTGATATGCTACTATATACGAATAAAGTACCGTTTCGATATGAGTGTGCTTTACAATTAGGAGAAACCATTATCTATCCTGATTTTACAATCAGGCATCCTGTTTCTGGCGAAGTATATTATTGGGAGCATTTTGGAAAAATGGATAATCCGGATTACTGTAAAAATGTAAGCTCCAAATTGCAACTTTACACATCTCATGGCATCATACCATCAATCCAGTTGATTACAACTTATGAAACGAAGAGGAATCCTTTGAGTGCAGAAACGATAGAAAAGATTATTCGGGAGTATTTCTATTAAGGGCGTATAAGAAATAAGCTGTTGTCTATGCCCATTTTAATTAGTATTATCTGTAGAAATTGTTGTAAAAGGGCATATATATTTTTTTTAGCCTGCCACGCCCTTTTTGTGGGAGTTTGAAGGGTGTGGTGAAGATATTTTTCTCTATACACCCGATTGTAGTGCATAACCACATGGTTTTAAAAGAAGACTGGGCAGAACAAGGCTTTTTTATCGTATATGCCCACGTTTGGAACTTTGCAAACACAGAAAAGATAAATGACAAGAAAAGTAGTCAGGGTTATAATGCAACCACGAAATGACAAAGATTCTTGTCCAAATGTAAATAAAAGATGTCAATTTTCCGAGAAAAGGAGATGAGTAAATGCCGCTTTATAATCATTTAAAAGAATACCGGGCGAAAATTGACGTGAACCAGCAGGAGATGGGAAAGCTGGTCGGTGTATCCAGACAGACTATCAGCCAGATTGAGCGGGGCGATTATTCGCCGTCAGTGACGTTGGCACTAAAGATAGCGAAGGTATTCGATGCAAAGGTGGAAGATGTCTTTGACTATGTAGAGGATAAAGAGTAAGATAACAGATAAGGTTAAAATGGTAAAGGAGAAAAGAGAGATGAAAGAAATTTTTAAGGCAGTTGGTAAAGCTGTGCTGTATTTTGGCGTATACCTTTTGGTACAGGTGATTGTGTCCATGATATTCAGCATAAGCATATCAACGAAGTTAACAATGGAAATGATGGCAACCGGTGAAGAACTGGATGTAATGGCTCTGACAGAACAGGTAACAGCAGCGGTTATGGATCAGGCAATGCTTATGACATTTATTTCCGGCATTGCAGTATTACTGATTTACTGGGTTATTTTCCTGATTCGCAAAAAAAAGCTGACGGCAGAAGTAATGATACGTCCGATTCCTACAAAAGGAATTTTACCGATTATATTACTGGCGGTCACTTTCAATGTGATTACATCGGTATTGATTGGACTCATTCCATGGCCACAGAGCTGGATGGATTCCTATATGATGAATTCCTCTGTTATTGACAATTCATTGGCAGCGTGGCTTACAGCTGTATTGATGGCACCGGTGTTAGAAGAAGTGGTCTTTAGAGGCTTGATGTATACCAGATTGAAGAAAGGCATGCCAATCGTTGCGGCAGCCATTCTGACTTCACTGGCATTTGGCATTATGCACGGCACGATTATCTGGGCTATTTACACATTTATTTTTAGTCTTGTATTAATTTGGGTATTTGAGAAATTCCATTCGCTGACAGCAAATATCCTTTTACATATGGCATATAACCTTTCCGGTATGGCATTGTCATTAATTCCGGAAGATGCCGGTGCTGTGGTATGGGTTCTTTTTGTGGCAAGTATTGTATTTGCGGTTGTAGCATATCGTATGATTCAAAAAGTTGCTGCAGAGCTTCCGGAAGTAGACGAAGAGGCCGTAGAGGAAGAGGCACCGGTAGAGGGGGCGGAAAACGCAGAAACAGAACAGACAGCCGAATAGGAAAAAGGTGCCCGTCCTTTTGCCTCTGAGCAAAATGGACGGGTGTTTTTATGAGTCAGGCAGGAAGGATTTCCAGTATTTCTTTTATGTGATTGATGTTTTTGCTGCCCACAATGATATGATCTACCCCGGCTTGTGCAAATTCTAAAAGCTCCTTTATGGAGTACTTTTCAAAGCCATCCCCCATTGCAAGAGGCATACTGCCAACGGTATCGAGTCCTAATTCTTTACATGCATCAACCAGAGTTAAATTTCGACCATTTATTTTTTGATTTGGAATAGTCGCTGCATATGGACAAAGGAGATTGTAAGTAAATAAAACATATTTAAAATGACTATTTCCGTTTCCGGTTTTATCAGCTCTTGATTTAAGTTTTTCTATTTCAAAATGCCATTTATCCTCTTTGGGCTCCTCTGCCATAAACTCTAACGCAATACCGTAATTTCTGATTTTTCTTTCATGTACCTTAATTTCATACCATTGAAACAACTCTTCCATCCGATTATAGAACGCTTCTTCTGAAAGTCCTGCACGTGCGATTTCAGGAATATGAATATAATGGATATCTAATGTTTCTATTCCTAAGTTAGAGAGAGATTTTTCTAATGCAATTTCAAAAAATTTTGGATTTAGCGTCTGATACAAGCCCTTATATTCAAAAAATCTTTTAATGTTATTCCATTTGGCATTAAAATCTCTTCCAAATATTTTTGGGGATTTAATCCCGCTCGGACATCACCAAAAAGTAATCCTGCTTTTGAGGTAATACAGAAATCTTCACGTTTTAGTTTGTCTACTTCGACTAAATTGTGAATGGCAATTCCTTCAGAAGCGTTATACGGATGCTACTTAAAGTTTGCCTTTCCAAGAAGAAAAATCACTCAGGTCGTAGAGGAGCTGAAACGGGAGCTTTTATTAACCAAGGAGGATGTGAAAGCCGGGAGATGTGGCGGATACACGAAGGAAGAGTTTTTACGGGTAGAGGAGACATTGCGGTATCAGGCGGGAAAATATTTGTACATGCTTGGGGAGTCGTGACAATTCAGCCCCTTTAACCGACAATACAGCCGGCTCATCTTCCTTTTTGTAAGCCAATGGTTTATGGTTTCAGCTATAGGGCGCAAAGAGTAGACGGGTAAGGGGAAAAAATTATTTCAGAAAGGTAAACCAGAACAAATTTAAAAAAGCACAACTTTATCACATTACTTTTATT
>CAMGET010000193.1 GCA_946055175.1 uncultured Roseburia sp. | reverse complement strand
GACAGATATAAGAAAAACCATCCTGCTCATATATACACCCCAATAGAGAGTTCCAAGTTTCATCAGGCGTGCGCATTGTAAGAATCGCATCTGTCAAATCATATTGCTTTTCTCCAAATATTTCGTAAAAGCCGGAAAACTCCATAAGATTTAGGTAAAGGACTTTTTCTTTTTCTGCAAGATTCTTAGTATAGAGAAGTGAAAACAGCAGTTGCATTTCATCTCTTACCGGAGAAATAATTCCTATCACCTTAGCTGCTGCCCCCGTTATGCTTTCTGCCTCCGGTTCTACCAGCATGAACATCTGCCTCGTAATTTCATCCATAGACTGATACTTCGGAGTAAAAGAACAATGCTCTTCCATTAATCCGGAACTTTCTTTTATCACGCCGTTTGAAATCTCTGTCAATACCAGTACCGGAATCAGTAAGCTTCTAAGCTTTGGCAATACCTCCTCATATCCACACCCCAGAACAACTAACTGGTATTTATCCACAGCCAGCGCTTCCAGTAAAAAATTTATCCCCGTAAAGACCGAAAGGTCCATTTCCTGCGCTTTATAATTCATAAGATAATCCGCAAACCGCTCCCGGTATCGTTTGTCTGAATCATAAATCGCCACTTTCATTTTAGCCATGTGTGCACCTCCAGATGTTAATCAAATATGCAATTATGATTGCGGGAGAAAAATGAATCTTTGTTAATTTTCCATCATAGTTTTTTTGAAGAAAATACTTATGCAACAGCTTCAACAGACCTAGCACTGCACCAATTATAAAAGATGCTGCTACCACCCACACCAACTCCTGTGTCGATATAAATGCTCCTATCATGGAAAATAGTTTGATATCGCCTGCCCCAAGGGCATGCAATTGAAATAAAACATATAAAAAGATAACCGGAATAGAAATATTCATCATATAGACTAGAGCGCCGCTTCCGCCTTCCTCGGCTATGCGAAATATTAGCGCTAATATAAGGCCCGAAACAATCAGCCGGTTACTGATTTTCGTCCGGGTCATATCGGTATACACTGCAAAACAAAGTAGTCCCAGCAATGTCAGATACCTTGCACCCAACGCCTCACCTCTTTTCGTTTGTAAGACGCATTATAGCAACTACTCTTTTTCCTGTAAAGTGTGAAAAATTCACAAATTTTTGGTGAAAACAATGGCATATAAAAGCGCAACTCCAGGTATACCAAGGATTCCCGATGTCAAAAGACTGATTGCATTTAATCCTACCGATACCGCAATTCCCTGCCCTGCTAAAATGCTGTTTATCCATAAAAAACTGATTGCACCGGCCACCATCCGCAGCAAAAAGTAGAGCAGTCCTTGAAATTTTCGCTTGAATAATACAATTAACAATACCAGGCCGCACATTCCTGTGAGTATTTCCATTGCCATTAACTTATCCATCACAGTCCCTCCCGTTTTTATTCTATGAAACTGCTTGTTTTTTATTACTTTTTTGTATAGATTTACCATCTGCTGTCTATACTGTATAAAAAGAATTTATTAATTGAGGATGAGGCATATGATTCGTATTTTTCAAAAAAATACCGCAGAGGATACGCATTACGCCCTGATAAAAAACGATCTCCATCAAACCGCAAAGGATTTACAGGATGCTTATAACAATCTGGAAAATGTCGTAGACCCCGATTTGATTGACTGCTACATTTATGAGCTTAATTCCGTACAAATGCGCTACAAATTTCTGTTGGCAACCATAAAAAAAATGGAGGAAAGCCTTCCTTAGGGAAGGTTTTTCTCCATCTCCTGTTGCTTATGCCAAAAAACCTCTGTTAGAGGATTCATTTGCATGGTTCTCATTCACATCACTTCTGCCATAGGTATAGCCTGCATATACTGCCTGGGTATTCTGCATCAGTGGTGCTGACGTATCTGTTTTAGCCACTTCGCAAAAGCTTTCATATAATTTTTTCAGCAAACTCTCACATTCATCCAGCTCCTCCTGCCGGCATTTGTATAAAGCGGCTGCAAGCAGTTCCCTGCAATATACATAAATTCGATATAGTTCTGCTGCCAGCTTATAAGAAAAATCCAGTGTCTCCTGCAATTGCTGAATACACTTTATCGCCATGCGGATATTTTGTTTATAATTTTCACTGTGTGCATCCTTCAAATCTGCCTTTGCATCCTTAAGATACGCAAATAAAATATCATAAGTCACAACCGTAAGTTCTGTACGATTACACTGGCTGATTCTTCTGGTAAATTCCTGTATCTGCTCTTTTTGCATTGCTACTCCATTTCTTTACTGTAACAGCTGCAGTACTGCCTGAGGCATATCATTTGCCTGTGTCAAAACAGAAATTGCGGCCTGATTCAACACATTCTGCTGTGTATAGGTTGTCATCTCCTGTGCCATATCCGTATCTGCGAGTCGTGATAATGCATCTGTCATATTTTCTCCAAATGCATCCAGGCTGGCCACAGAATAATCTAATCTGTTTTCATATGCACCAAGTGCACTTCTCGCATTTGAGCATGCGGCAATTGCCTCATCCAGCCTGCGTATTGCTTTATCTGCTCCACCAATCTTTGTAACATCAATATCATCAATAAACAGGCTTTCACTTGACACTTCCGGAACCCTTACCACCATATTCTGGTCTTTATTTGCACCGATATGTAGCGTCATCGTTCCGATGTCCGTTACCTCAAATTGAATTTCTCCTGTTCCGGCAGGATCTGTGGTTTTGTCAAAATCTTCCTCCAGTAAAAAGCTTAAAGAAAAACCGCCCTTATCCGTAATCGTAATTTTATTGTCTTCCTGCGAAACGGTAGCGCCGGCTCCAAATGCCGAATCACCGGTTCCTTTTTCCAATGTAATAACCGCATCCGTACCCTTGCTTCCCAAAACATAATCATTTGTCTCAGTATCAAGCGCAGCATTTGTAAATCCAAGTGCGTCTGCCATTTGTTTTGAGGAGAAACGAATTTCAGCCGTCGCATATCTTCCAAAATCTTCCGATTCAAACACAAGCGCACCTGTCGTAACAGCTTTCGAAAGCGACGTGCTTCCTATCTCTGCTGCCTCACGGAGTTTTTCATACACTTCCGCAGAAGTATCACTCGCCTCAATTGTAACAGAATAACCGTTCACAGACACGGTGCCTTCCACGCCGATTTCTGTTGTAGTATCATTCAAATCAAGCGCAGCTGCCGCACCGGCAGTCTGTGCCTTCTTGGCAGCTGTATCAACCGTCAACTTATAGTTCCCGGCTGTTACTGCATCTGAAATACTGATTCTGCTTACATTTTTTGCATATACCCTTGCGTCTAATGAACCGTCTAAAAGGGGCAGTTCATTATATTCCGTATTTTTAGAAATACGTGTTACTTCTTCTTTAAGGGAATCTATTTCCTGCTGGATTGCCCGTCTGTCTTCCAAATTGTTCGTATCGTTTGCAGCCTGAACAGAAAGCTCACGCATTCTCTGTAATATACTGCTTGTCTCATTTAATGCACCATCCGCAATATGAATTGCCGAAATACCGTCTGATGCATTTTCTGATGCACGGTCCAATCCGGCAATCTGCGTACGCATCTTCTTTGAAATAGCCATCCCTGCCGGATTATCCTTTGCATGGTTTAATTTCAGCCCGGATGAAAGGCGTTCCATTGAAGCTGTCATGTTATTTTCTATGCGAAGCAGCTGTTTATTTGTAATCAATGCCGACATATTTGCGTTAATTTTCATATTCTTCTCTCGCTTTCTTCTGCTTCCCTGCGAATCTAAGCCATCCTTGGCTTTTCCTTAAAAGTTATATCGTCATACTTTCTTGAAATACTTAGTAAAAATTTGCATCTTCTTGCATTCTTCGGGGAATCGTATTATAATGAGCGGGAAATAATAGAAAATAAAATAAGGAGGCGCACTATGACACAGGTTACAAAAACAACTATGATTGGTGAATTATTAGGAATCGACCAGAATGTTGCACCCATTCTTTTAAATATCGGTATGCACTGTCTCGGATGCCCATCTTCCCAGATGGAGACCATTGAAGAGGCAGCTATGGTTCACGGAATTGATCCTGATGAATTAGTTAAATCAATCAACGATTTTCTTG
>CAMGET010000192.1 GCA_946055175.1 uncultured Roseburia sp. | reverse complement strand
TGTTATCAGGTATGTTGCTTATTTCTTCTTATTAGCAACAGTACGCTTTGGCCCCTTACGAGTTCTAGCGTTTGTCTTTGTCTTCTGTCCACGAACCGGAAGACCTTTTCTATGACGGATTCCACGATAGCATCCGATTTCCTGAAGTCTCTTAATATTTAAAGCGATTTCTCTTCTTAAATCACCTTCAACCATCTGAGAAGCATCGATAATTTCGCTGATTCTCTTAACTTCGTCATCTGTTAAATCTTTACAACGAGTATTTGGGTCTACTTTTGCTTCAGCAAGAATACGATTAGAACTTGTTCTACCGATTCCGTAGATATAAGTCAAACCGATTTCAACACGTTTTTCTCTTGGTAAATCTACACCTGCGATACGAGCCATGTGTTTGTTAACCTCCATTAATTTCATCTGATGCAAATGTTTCTTTTGCACCTTCTTTTTTCTGATTCAAATAAATAGTCAAGTCATTTTGCATAGAATGACTTTATCAAGGAAAAAGTAAGTAAAACAGCTCCGGTGCCCCGGCCTGAAATGTGTGTTCCCCGCATTTTTCCGATTTTGGATTTTTCGCCCGGTGCTCTCGGTATGTAAACACCACGCCCAGCTATCCCTTGCTGTTTATTATGATAACAGTATAGACATATCGTCCTACTGCAGCCGCACATAATCATTTAACAGCCAAGGCTGTCTTCACTTCATTACAATAGAATAAGTTCTATTGCACATACAAACAATTCTAGAGGATTTCATTAACCCTGTCTCTGTTTGTGCTTAGGATTTTCACAGATAATTCTGATGCTTCCTTTTCTTTTAATGACTTTGCATTTTTCGCAAATAGGTTTAACTGATGATCTTACCTTCACAGCAAATCCTCCTTTCCTATCAAGGCCTCTCTTTGTATTTTCTACACACAAAAAGGGACTATCCAAAAGTGTCCGAATAGCATTTTATCATAGATATACAAGAGAAGTCAATATATTTTTTAATGTTTTTTTTATTTCTATTATTTATCTCTCCAAATAATTCTTCCTTTAGTCAAATCATACGGTGACATCTCGATGGTAACTTTATCACCAGGCAGGATACGAATAAAATTCATACGTAATTTGCCGCTAATTGTTGCTAAAATCTGATGACCGTTTTCTAATTCGACTTTAAAGAAAGCATTTGGTAATTTTTCAACTACAACACCTTCTACTTCAATTACATCTGCTTTTGACATCTATCTTTCCTCCTCACTCTGATTGATTAGCTTTTCATAATCTTTCATTATTTTTTTGATTCTGAGATTGCTTAGCTCTTCCTCTGCCATCGGCATAATTTCTTCCGGCAGTTTTTTTATGAGCTGTACATGTTTTTTGTTTTTTTTCTTTGCTTTCTCCAACGGTCTTGTTGTACCGTTAACCAGAAATAAGAATTCCTCTTCTTCTTTCACTACCAGATAGTACTGGCCTTTATCATGTCCTGATAAAGATTTCGCAAATTCCATTCTTTACTCCTATTCCCAGATGTGAGCTGCAATCTCTTCATCTGTCAATGTGAGAATTTCCGGTTTGCCCTCTGTAATAACAATCGTATTTTCATAATGTGCAGATAAGCTTAAATCCTCTGTCACTACGGTCCAGTCATCATCCATCCAGACTACATCTGCCGTTCCGATATTAATCATCGGCTCGACCGCCAATGTCATACCCGGGCGAAGCTTGATTCCTCTGCGGAACTGTCTGAAATTCGGAATCTCCGGGTCTTCATGCAAATGTGTTCCGATTCCATGTCCACACAAATCTTCCACTACTCCATAGCCAAAGCTTTCCGCATAATCTCCGATTGCTGCGGAAATCTCATGTAAATGATGTCCTGCCACAGCATATTTCATACCTTCAAAAAAGCTTTGTCTGGTTCTTTCTATTAGAAGCTGCGCTTCTTTTGAAATTTTTCCGACTGCATGAGTTCTTGCCGCATCCGAATGATACCCTCTGTGAATTAATCCAATATCAAGGCTTACAATATCTCCATCCTGAATTCTTCTTTTATCTGTCGGAATTCCATGTACCACTTCTTCATTTACTGATACACATACGGAAGCAGGATATCCATTGTAATTTTTAAAAGAAGGAATGCATCCAAAGCTACGTATCATTTCTTCACCAAGCCGGTCAATCTCCAGTGTTGTCATACCGGCTTTTAATTCTTTTTTAAGCTGTAAATGCACCTTAGCCAGAATTTTACCGGCTTCGCGCATTAATTCCAGTTCCCTTTCGGATTTTATTGTTACAGCCATTTTTATTTCTCCAAAATAGTAATAATATCAGCAAAGACTTTTTCCATTGGCTGTGTACCGTCTACTGTTTTTAAAATATTCTGTGCTGCATAGTATTCAATCAATGGCTGTGTCTGCTCATGATAAACGTTAAGTCTCTTCTGAACGGTTTCCGGTTTATCATCTTCTCTTAAAACCACTTCGCTTCCGCAACGATCGCAAATGCCTTCTACCTTTGTTGGAATAGAAACAATGTGGTATGTAGCACCGCAATTTAAGCAGGCGCGTCTGCCGCTCATACGGTTTACAATATTTTCATCCGGAACATCTACATCAATTGCAAAGTCCATTTTCTGATTTATATGATCAAGTGCTGCTGTTAACGCCTCTGCCTGTGGAATTGTTCTTGGGAAACCATCCAAAATAAAGCCGTTTTTGCAGTCATCCTGCTGTATTCTATCCATAACGAGATCACAGGTAAGTTCATCCGGAACTAATAACCCCTGATCCATAAACTCTTTTGCCTTTTTCCTAATTCTGTTCCATTTTTAATATTTGCGCGGAAAATATCTCCTGTTGAGATATGCGGAATATTGTATCTGTCTGCAATCTGTTTTGCTTGTGTTCCTTTTCCTGCTCCAGGAGCACCTAACATAATAATCTTCATAATTTTTCTCCTTTTCTATAACTAGAAAAATAACGCCAAGCAATATTACTTGACGCTATTCGTTTTAGTCATTCAAAAATCCTTTATAGTAACGAACTAACATCTGTGATTCAATCTGTTTTAATGTTTCAATGATTACACCAACTACGATAATGATAGATGTTCCTGCAAATGAAACATTTGCATTAAATACACCATTGAAAATAATTGGGGCAACTGCTACAATCGTTAATCCGATAGCACCTATAAAGACAATATAATTTAATATCTTATTCAGATAATCACTGGTTGGCTTACCTGGTCTGATACCCGGAATAAATCCGCCTGCTTTTTTCATGTTGTTTGCAATCTCAAGTGGATTGAAAGTAATGGATGTATAGAAATATGCAAACACAATGAGGAGTACAATATAAATCACCAAACCAATTGAATAAATCGGTTCCTTTGGATTACACCAGTAGCTCTGATTCATTACTTTTAAAATCTTGCTTCCTATACCGGTTCCGTTTCCTTTACCAAGAAGATTTGCAATAATAACCGGTGTTTGTAACAAAGACTGTGCAAAGATTACAGGAATAACACCACTTGTATTAACCTTCAGAGGAATATGGGTAGACTGTCCGCCAACCTGTTTTCTTCCCTGAATCTTCTTTGAATACTGTACCGGAATCTTTCTTACACCATCCTGAAGCAATACTACGAAAAATACCATTCCAATTACTATTGCAAGAATAATGACAGCTGCAAGGATTCCAATCTGAATAGATTTACCTGCAATAAACTGATCGAATAATGTTGCAAAGTCATTTGGCATACGTGAAATAATATTAATGGCAAGGATAATGGAAATACCATTTCCAACACCCTTTTCTGTAATACGCTCACCCATCCACATCATAATAGCAGAACCCGCTGTTAATGTGATAACGATAGTGATATAAGTAAGGGCTTTATTAAATCCTTCTGCAGGTACAAGATAACCGCCTCTGCTGAATCCGATTGTCATCGCTGTAGATTCAATCAAAGCAAGTCCAATCGTCACATATCTTGTAATAGAAGCAATTTTTTTACGGCCATCCTCACCATCCTTCTGCATCTCTTCCAATTTTGGAATTGCAATGGTAAGAAGCTGCATAATAATGGAAGATGTAATGTATGGTGAAACATTCAATG
>CAMGET010000191.1 GCA_946055175.1 uncultured Roseburia sp. | reverse complement strand
GTTAAAATAAATACAAAAATGAAGAAACTTTTTTGATGGAATCGGAGTCTAATAGATAGAGATAAAGGTAGTATCGTAGAGAAAGGGTAGAAAATGGACGAGAAGAGAAAGAGAGAAGAAGCTTTTAGCATAATTTTATTACGGGGAGCAGCTACGTGCGCACTTTTAATCTGTGGGTTATTTCTGATGGTGGTTGTTACAGGCTGCGGGACAAAAAAGAACCAGGTGCAGGAGGAGCAGCATATCGAGGCAGAGTCAACGACACAGGAAGAACCGGTAGCGGAAGAAAATGGTATGGGAGCACTCATAGAGGATCAGACTTTTGATGTTTCGTTACAGCCATTCGGACAGGTCACCTTTGCGTCATATAAACCGGATACTTCTAAAAATGCGTTGGCAGATGTTACGTTTTGCATTGAACAGGATGGAAAAGTATTAACCAAACTTCCCGGTGTTACAGAGGATAATGTCAATTCTGAGATGTTTGATGCGGTAGAAGCAGTCTCATTTTTAGATTATAACTATGACGGTTATGATGATATTATTTTGATAATCAGCTACTATCTTGGCGCAGGCCCGCAGGCGGCTACACCTCATTCCACTATTCGCTATTATTCAGGAAGCGCGGATGGAACTTTTGTTTACCAGGAACAGATGTCTTTAGATGCCACATCAGCACTAGCAGAGATTACCATAAAGACGGCAAAGGATTTTATTGGATATAAAAAACCAAATGGTGAGACAGCAAAAGAGCAATCCTTAGAGCCGTGGCAGGAGGCATACATTCAGTATTTACAGCAGGATTCTGACGTGGCAGGTCAGGATGGGTACACTTTGATTAACATGAGTAAGGATGAAAGCCCGCTGCTTGTTGAAGTGGGAAATTGTGAGGCCTCGGGCTGCCGCATTGTGTATTTTGTGGATGGAAAAGTACATGTGACCCAGCTAGGACGGCTTAATTTTACTTATATTCCGAATGAGAATTTGCTTTGCAATTCAGATGGCAATATGGATACATATTATGATTTGGTTTACAGCATGATGGATGGTGAAATGACCTTAATCGCGCAAGGACATTATGGAGCCGCGGACAATTCAAATTTGCAGTTTGATAGTGAAGGAAATCCGATTTATCAGTATGAGTGGAATGGGGTAGAAGTGAGCAAAGAGGAGTATGCAAAAGAATTGAACAGAATTTATGATACCACGAAGGCTGAGGGATATGGATATGATAATCTGTATTCGGTGGAAGAAGTGATAAAAGCGATAGAGGGGTATGAAAGAGTGTTTTAGCATCGTGCTATTTTATGAGGCGAGGATTTTTTTACGCTGTCCGAAGTTTTGGCATAACTTGCAATTCCACACGAAGTATGATATCCTTTCTATGTTATATATGTTTGTAATTGGACAGACGTTTCTACAGACTACCGTAATAGTTAACTATAACGCTTACGAGTAGTCTTTTTCAGTGGCAGCATCCTAGGCAGTAGGCTTATCAATAGCATAGGAAGCTGGCAAGGGTTGTGAATGAAGGTAGTAGTATATTAGTATCGTTGATAAGACAATGGGCGCTCCTTAAGACAAAAGGAGCGTCCCCAAAGGAGAGAAAACATGAAATACGATGTAATTATTGTTGGGGCAGGTCCTGGTGGAATTTTTTCAGCTTATGAATTAGTAAAGAAGAAACCAGACTTAAAAATAGCAGTATTTGAAGCCGGAAATGAATTGAAAAAAAGAAAATGTCCGATTGATGGCGATAAGGTAAAAAGCTGTATTAATTGTAAGACCTGTGCCATTATGAACGGGTTTGGCGGAGCAGGTGCATTTTCAGATGGAAAATACAACATTACGAATGACTTTGGTGGTACCCTTTATGAATATATTGGAAAAGAGAAAGCCATAAAGTTAATGGAATATGTTGACCAGATTAACGTAGAGTACGGTGGACAGGATACAAAAATGTTCTCAACAGCCGGAAGCTCCTTTAAAAAGGTTTGCATGCAGAACAAATTAACCTTGTTAGAGGCTTCCGTACGACATCTTGGCACCGATATTAACTATGTGGTTCTGGAAAACCTGTATAACCTGTTAAAGGATAAGATGGATTTCTTCTTTAACGAACCAGTACAAAAGGTAGAAATCATTGATGGTGGTTATCGCGTATCTACAGGAAAACAGCAGGCAGAGGGCACAAAGTGCATTATTTCTGTGGGAAGAAGCGGCAGCAAGTGGATGGAGGATGTCTGCAAGGATTTAGCAATTCCAACCAAATCAAACCGCGTGGACATTGGTGTGCGTGTAGAAATTCCAGCTGTTATTTTTGAGCATATCACAGATGAGTTATATGAAAGTAAGATTGTGTATCGCACTGAGAAGTTTGAAGATAAGGTGCGTACCTTCTGTATGAACCCACATGGTATCGTTGTAAACGAAAATACCAATGGAATTGTAACCGTAAATGGACACAGCTTTGAAGATCCAAGTAAAAAGACCAATAATACAAACTTTGCACTTTTGGTTGCAAAACACTTTTCAGAGCCATTTAAGGATAGTAATGGATATGGTGAAAGTATTGCAAGATTATCCAATATGCTTGGTGGAGGAGTGATTGTGCAGCGTTTTGGTGATCTAGAGCGCGGAAGAAGAAGTACAAAACAGCGTATAGAGGAAGGAACCGTTCGCCCGACCCTAAACGCTACACCAGGAGACTTAAGCCTGGTATTACCAAAACGAATCTTAGATGGTATTATTGAAATGATTTATGCACTGGATAAGATTGCACCGGGTATGGCAAATGATGATACACTGCTTTATGGTGTAGAGGTAAAATTCTATAACATGGAAGTAGAACTGGACGAGAATTTAGAAACCAATCACAAAGGTTTATATGTAATTGGAGATGGCAGTGGTGTGACACACTCCTTATCTCATGCATCAGCAAGCGGCGTGTATGTAGCAGATCATATTGTAAATGAATATCATTCATAAAAAAGTAGGGGCAAATCGAAAAGATTTGCCCCTTTTTGTACTCTTATATTACCATAAAATAGCAAATTTTTCAAGACTGGTAGTGCCCAAATTATGGTGCTATACTAAGCCTCACATCATAAAGGGGGGCTGTCTGATGGAGAAAAATTGGATGCAGCAATTACAGGACGAAAAAAGTCTGGCGAATATCTTAGAAACCAATCAGGAGACAGAACAGTATGGACTGGTATTAAGCGAAGAAGATGCAAAATCACTGGTGGCTTGGAGAGCGAAAAGTTTAAAAGAACAAAAAAGAGTGGAATTTTCCGGCGGAATTACGGAGAAACTGATAAGAGAGTTTTGTGATTCAGAGTATATTGGGCAAGATGAATACGTGGAGATGATTGCGCGTCTTCAGGACATTTTTTATCTCTATAAAAATGAAATGATGGATGAGATTACAGATGATGAGTTATTGCATGTGATGAAGGAATTATTTGAAACGGTATGTTTTGGTGACTTGGAGTATTTAGAAAGTACGTGCCTTGATCATTTTGCCAGAGCAATCAGAGCAGGATATCAGGAGTTTCGAAAAACAGAGGGGCATGGTGAGGGTGCAAAATTTGTGAAGGTGCCACGTTTTGATTATGATTTGTTTATGCAGGTATTAAATGAACTTGTTGAGTAGGGGGAGTGCTATGCAATATGAAATGGAGCAGCTAATTCCTATCGTAGCAAGGCTGTCAGAAAAATATACAAGTAAAGAGAGCACCTCCATTAGTTATGAAAAAGCAGAACAATTGATGGGAGCAGTGATTTACTGTATCGAGGAATTAGAAAAAGAAAAGGAAGCAGCAATTGTCACTAACACACAGATGCCTGCGGAGGAAGCTTATGAACTGGGGCTAAAATGTGTGATAGAAAAAGTGAAAAAAACAATGGCTTTATATCATGAGATTATTGCAGGCTTCGAGTGGTATGAAAACCGTTGTCTTTATGATACCGTTGCAAAAGGCATGCCAGAGTTTTTTAAATGGTATGATGTATATTTTAATCCACAGGAGGAACTGTTGTTGCTTGATTATCCTGTGGAAAAGGATCTTACGAAATTACAGGGCGTGGATAAGATTTATGAATATCTTT
>CAMGET010000190.1 GCA_946055175.1 uncultured Roseburia sp. | reverse complement strand
TTTGATTGGCAATTACGGAATGGCAGACGATGATTACGAGACACTGATACCGACCATTGGCGGGCTGATTGTACGTGAATATAATGATTTGCCTTCCAACTTTAGAAGCGCTGCGACACTTTCTGAAGTGATGAAAAAATATAAGATACCGGGTGTTTATGGAATTGACACAAGAAAACTGACCCGTTCCATCCGTGATTTAGGTAGCAGAAAAGTATTGCTTACCAGTGCAGATACCACGATGGAAGAAGGGCTTCATATTTTAAAGGAGAGCAGTATTCCAACCGATGCTGTTTCTAAGGTGAGCAGCAAGGAAATAAAAAAATATCCGGTTGCAAATGAAAGATGCCATGTGGTGGCGATAGACTGTGGTATGAAAGCAAATATTGTACGTTCACTGAATAAACGTGGCTGTAAGGTTACAGTGGTACCGTGGAATACTACGGCAGAGGTAATTGAAGGATTATGTCCGGATGGAATTTTTATTTCAAATGGTCCGGGAAATCCGACAGATGTGCAGCCGGTCATTGATACGATAAGAGCGTTACGTGGAAAATATCCGATTTTTGGTATCTGCTTAGGTCACCAGATTATTTCTCTGGCTTACGGTGCAAAAACCTACAAATTAAAATTCGGTCATCGTGGCGGGAACCATCCGGTGCGGAATCTGGAAACCAATAAGATAGAAATTACATCACAGAACCACTCTTATGCAGTTGATGTAAAAAGTCTGGAAGAGACAGACCTGATACCAACACATATCAATCTGTTAGACCAGACGATTGAAGGTGTCAAATGTGAAAAAGATAAGGTGTTTTCTGTTCAGTATCACCCGGAAAGTGCGCCGGGACCGCAGGACAGCGCCTATTTATTTGACCAGTTTATTGCATGGATAGAGGAGGAAAAGAATCATGGCTAAAAGAACAGATATTAAAAAAATTCTCGTCATTGGTTCCGGACCAATCGTCATCGGGCAGGCAGCTGAATTTGACTACGCAGGAACACAGGCTTGCCTTGCTTTAAAAGAGGAAGGCTATGAAGTTGTTTTATGTAATTCAAATCCTGCTACCATCATGACAGATACTTCTATCGCAGACAAGGTCTATATGGAACCATTGACTTTGGAATATATGGCAAAGATTATCCGTTATGAACGACCGGATGCAATACTGCCCGGCATTGGCGGACAGACCGGCTTAAATCTCGCGATGCAGTTAGAAAAGAAAGGTGTATTGGCTGAGTGCCGTGTGGAACTGCTTGGAACAAAAAGCAGCAGTATTGAAAGAGCAGAGGACCGGGAACTTTTTAAAGAGTTATGCGAAAGCTTAGGAGAACCAGTGCTGCCTTCGGATATTGCCAACTCCATTGAGGAAGGTGTTACTGTTGCAGAAAAAATTGGTTATCCGGTGGTACTTCGCCCGGCTTTCACACTTGGTGGAACCGGTGGTGGTTTTGCAGATAACGAAGAGGAATTGTTACCATTAATGAAGAATGCATTGGCGCTTTCACCGGTGCGTCAGGTATTAATTGAAAAGAGTATTAAAGGTTACAAAGAAATTGAATATGAAGTAATGCGTGATAAGAATGATACCGCGCTTACGATTTGTAATATGGAAAATCTGGACCCGGTTGGAATTCATACCGGTGATTCTATCGTAGTCTGTCCATCACAGACATTAACCAACAAGGAATATCATATGCTGCGTGACAGCGCATTAAAAATTATCCGCGCGTTGGAAATCGAGGGCGGATGTAATGTACAGTTTGCGCTAGATCCAAAATCTTTCCAATACTATTTGATTGAGGTAAACCCACGTGTATCCCGTTCTTCTGCATTGGCATCAAAGGCCAGTGGTTATCCAATCGCCCGCGTGTCAGCAAAAATTGGTGTTGGTATGACCTTAGATGAAATTCAGATTGCTAATACGCCTGCGTCATTTGAGCCGACTTTGGACTATGTTGTCACAAAGATGCCCCGTTTCCCATTTGATAAGTTCGCGGAAGCAAATAATTCGCTCAGCACACAGATGAAAGCAACCGGCGAAGTCATGAGTGTGGGAAGAACTTTTGAAGAAAGTTTGCTTAAAGCAATTCGCTCTCTGGAAATCGGTCTGTGGCATCTTAGCAACAGCAAGTTTGATGAGATGTCTGAGACAGAACTTGTGGAATATATAAAGATAGGTACAGATGATCGTATCTATGCCATTGCCCAGCTTTTAAGAATGGGTTGTACGGTAGAAAAAATTGCCAAGGCAACGGCGATTGATTTATTTTTCCTTCACAAACTACAGAATATTGTGGAGGAAGAGGCGGTAGTAAGCGCAAATATTGGCGACGCGGATATTCTTCGCGAAGCAAAACGTATGGGCTTTTCTGATAAGGAAATTGCCAGACGTTGGAATATGACGGAAGAAGATGTATTTAAACTTCGAAAAGAAAATGGTATTATTCCGGTCTATAAGATGATTGATACCTGTGCTTCCGAATTTGAAAGCTATATTCCGTACTTTTATTCTACTTATGAAGAAGAAAATGAATCCATTGTATCAGAGAAGAAAAAAATTGTGGTGTTAGGTTCCGGCCCGATCCGTATCGGACAGGGCGTAGAGTTTGACTATTCGACCGTCCATGCTGTAAAAACAATTAAGTCAGCAGGCTATGAGGCGATTATTATTAATAACAATCCGGAAACAGTGTCAACGGACTATACCTGTTCCGACAAATTGTATTTTGAGCCCCTTTGCGTAGAGGATGTTATGAATGTTATCGAACTGGAGCAGCCGGAAGGTGTCATTGCGACCTTAGGCGGACAGACAGCCATCAATCTGGCAGAACCGTTACATGCAAGAGGTGTTAAGATTATCGGTACAGACTGCGAGGCTATTGATCGGGCAGAAAACAGAGATTCCTTTGAAAAACTACTTTCAAATCTTGGCATTCCGCAGCCAAAGGGCCAGGCAGTAACAAATATTGAAGCAGGTGTCAAAGCGGCAGAAGAAATCGGTTATCCGGTGCTTGTCCGTCCAAGCTTTGTTTTAGGCGGACGTGCGATGCAGATTGTGGCAAAGGAAGAACACTTACGCCACTACTTAAAAACAGCAGTTGAAATTGATGAGGATAAACCGGTACTGGTGGATAAATATATCTGTGGTAAAGAAGTGGAAGTAGATGCTATCTGTGATGGAAAGAAGGTATTTGTACCGGGCATTATGGAACTGGTTGAGCGTACCGGTATTCACTCCGGTGACTCCATCAGTGTCTATCCTTCCTTTAGTATTTCGGCAAAGGTAAAGAAAACCATTTTGGAATATACGGAAAAGCTTGGCCTTGGAATCGGAATCGTGGGCTTATTCAATATTCAGTTTATCGTAGATAAAGAAGAACATGTTTATATCATTGAGGTAAATCCGCGTTCTTCCAGAACCGTGCCGTTCCTTTCCAAAGCAACAGGCTACAGCCTTGCGGACATTGCAACCTATGCCATTCTCGGTAAGAGCCTCGAGGAGCAGGGCATTACTGAACTGTATCCGGAAGAAAAAGAACGTTACTATGTAAAAGTTCCGGCGTTCTCTTTTTCGAAACTAAACGGAATGGATGCATATCTTTCACCGGAAATGAAATCTACCGGTGAGGCAATCGGATATGATAAAAAGCTGCATCGCGCGATGTATAAGGCAATGATTGCATCCGGTATGCGTGTGCAGAATTACGGAACAGTTGTCGTAACATTAGCAGATGAAGATAAAGAGGAAGCTCTGCCGTTAGTACGTCGTTTCTACAACATGGGATTTAATATTGAGGCAACCATTGGTACGGCTATCTTCTTAAAAGAGCATGGCATCCGTACCAGAATCCGTAGAAAGCTGAGCGAAGGCAGTGAGGAAATCTTAGATTCCATCCGCGCCGGTTATGTAAGCTACGTTATCAACACCAGAGCAATTCTTTCCGGAGTGCATTACGAGGACGGTATTGCGATTCGCCGTACCGCAAGCCAGAACAATGTAACTACCTTGACTTCTTTGGATACGGTAAAGGTACTGCTGGATGTGTTGGAAGAAGTGACGATTGGAATTTCAACGATTGATGGAAAATAGAATAGAGTAAAATGTGTGCTTAAGGGCGCAT
>CAMGET010000189.1 GCA_946055175.1 uncultured Roseburia sp. | reverse complement strand
GAAGAATTGGTATGAAGAAGTTTAATTTGAAAACAATGAAAAAACAAACCAGAGATCAGCTGATTACATATGTAGCGATTATTCTTGTGTTTGTGATTGTACGGCTGCTGATTTCAGCTGGTTCCATGTCCTCTTTAATGCAGGGACTTCTTGTTCCGATGTGTACGTATTCAATCGTTGCAATTGGATTAAATCTTTGCGTCGGTTATTTGGGAGAGCTTAGTATCGGTCATGCGGGCTTTATGTGTGTTGGTGCATTTACCGGTGCACTCTGCACAAAGCTGTTAGAGGGTACGATTACAAATAAAGTTCTGTTATTAATTTGTGCACTTTTAGTGGGAACGGTGGTTGCAGCGCTTTTTGGCTTTTTAATCGGTATTCCGGTTTTGCGATTAAAGGGAGACTATCTTGCTATCGTAACTTTGGCTTTTGGTGAAATTATTAAAAATATTATCAACGTATTATATATTGCAAAGGATACGGATGGCTTTCACTTTGCAATGACGAACGGAAATGCAATCAAGCTGTCAGAGGAAGGAATGTGGCTGATTAACGGGGCGAAAGGAATTTCCCGTATTCCGCATCTTTCCAGCTTTACGGCAGGAATTATTCTGATTTTGGTGTCTCTCTTTGTAGTATATAATCTTGTAAATTCCAGAAGCGGTCGTGCGATTATGGCAATTCGTGACAATCGTATTGCAGCAGAATCCGTAGGAATCAATATTACAAAATTTAAGCTGATGGCATTTACGATTTCGGCAGCAATCGCGGGTGCAGGCGGAGTGCTTTATGCACACAACCTTTCTACGGTTACTGCAACACCGGCAAACTTCGGATATAATATGTCCATTATGATTCTGGTATTTGTCGTACTGGGCGGAATGGGGAATTTCCGCGGTTCCATTATTGCAGCAGCATTGCTTACATTATTACCGGAAGTATTGCGTGAATTAAAAGATTATCGTATGCTGATTTACGCAATTGTATTAATCGTAATGATGCTGTTTAACTGGGCTCCGAAATGTATCGAATGGAGACAGAAGATCGTATCAAAATTAAAGAAAAACACAGGGAAGGGAGCGGCATAGTTATGGCATTACTGGAAGTAAAAAATCTTGGAATTTCCTTCGGCGGACTTCGTGCCGTAGACCGATTCCAAATTTCAATTGAAAAGGGACAGCTTTATGGTCTGATTGGACCCAACGGAGCCGGAAAAACAACCGTTTTCAATATGTTAACCGGCGTATATACACCGTCAGATGGTGTTATTTTGTTGGATGGAGTAGATATTACCGGTAAAAAGACGATTGATATTAATAAAGCGGGAATAGCCCGTACGTTTCAGAATATTCGTTTGTTTAAAGACCAGACCGTACTTGATAATGTAAAAATTGGTTTACATAATCAGATGACTTATTCTACTTTGACCGGTATTTTCCGCTTGCCAAAGTATTATAAGACGGAAAAGGCTATGGATGAAAAGGCAATGGAATTGTTAAAAGTATTCGATTTGGAGAAAGAAGCTGATTATAAGGCTTCGAATCTGCCGTATGGAAAACAGCGAAAATTAGAAATTGCCCGTGCTCTGGCAACGAATCCGAAGCTGTTATTGCTTGACGAACCGGCTGCCGGTATGAATCCGAATGAAACAAAGGAATTGATGGATACGATTCATTTTGTCAGAGATGAATTTGATATGACGATTCTTTTGATTGAGCATGATATGAAGCTGGTTTCCGGTATTTGCGAAGAACTGACGGTATTAAATTTTGGTCAGGTTTTAGCAGAAGGAAAGACAAGCGACGTATTGAACAATCCTCAGGTAATAAAAGCATATCTGGGCGAGTAATAGGAGGAGATTTACAATATGGCAATGTTGGAAGTTAAAAATCTGGAAGTATACTATGGTGTGATTCAGGCCATAAAAGGGATTTCCTTTGAAGTAAATGAAGGTGAGGTCATTGCGCTAATCGGTGCAAACGGTGCCGGCAAGACAACGACGCTTGCAACCATCACCGGAATGATTAAGCCGGCAGCAGGAGAGATTCTTTTTGAAGGGACAGACATTTCAAAAATTCCGGGACATAAAATAGTATCCATGGGAATGGCCCATGTGCCGGAAGGCAGACGTGTGTTTGCGGAACTGTCTGTATATGAGAACCTAAAGCTTGGTGCCTATACAAGAAAAAATAAGGCAGAGATTGCAGAGTCTTTGGAGCGTGTTTACAAGAGTTTCCCGAGACTGGAGGAACGAAAAAATCAGCTGGCAGGAACCTTAAGCGGTGGTGAACAGCAGATGCTAGCTATGGGCCGTGCATTGATGTCAAAACCAAAGATTATTTTGATGGATGAACCGTCTATGGGCCTGTCTCCGATTCTGGTAGAGGAGATTTTTAATATCGTAAAAGAGATTTCTGCCAGCGGTACAACGGTGTTGCTTGTGGAGCAGAATGCAAAAAAAGCGCTTTCTATCGCAGACCGTGCATATGTGCTTGAAACCGGTAATATTGTGTTATCCGGTGACGCGAAGGAAATGATGAATAATGATTCCATTAAGAAGGCTTATCTGGGAGAGTAAATAAGGGGGCAAAAACAATGAAAAAGACGGTTATTACAATAGCAAGAAGCTACGGAAGCGGCGGACGCACTCTGGGTATGCTGCTTGCCGACAAATTAGGAATTAACTGTTATGACAGAGAGATTCTTCGTATGGCTTCCGATGAAAGCGGAATTAATGAAGCTTTGTTTGGTGAGGCAGATGAAAAGCTGAAAAAATCACCGCTTTTGTCCATTTTAAGAAAGAATCCTTATAAGGGTGGAGTCATTCCACCGGAGAGTTCTGATTTTGTATCCGATGATAACCTGTTTAATTATCAGGCAAAGGTCATTAAGGAACTGGCTGAGCAGGAATCCTGCATTATTATCGGCCGTTGTGCGGATTATATCTTAAAGGATAATCCGAATGTGCTGCGTCTGTTCTTTTATGCGCCGCTTGAGGATTGTGTGAAGCGTGTCATGAATCAGAATGGCCTTTCTGAAAAAGAAGCGATTAAGAAAATTGAGAAGATTGATAAGTATCGTGCAGAGTATTGCCGTTATTATACGGGAAGAGACTGGAACGATGCGAGAAACTATGATTTCTGTCTGGATACCACATCTATGAGCTATGAGAAGCTGATTGAAGTTGTGGAGAATTTTATGCATGTGTATCAGAAATAAAAATGTGTGGATGTAATTTTTTTCTAATGATGTTATAATGTTTTATGAAATATCACATGAAACATATAGGGGAGGTTTTTACATGGATAAAAAAGCGTTATATAACTTAAGTTATGGAGTTTTTGTTCTCACAACAAAGTCAGGAGATGTTGTAAACGGATGCATCACCAATACCTGTATGCAGGTGGCAAACAGTCCTACAAGAGTAGCTATTGCAGTGATTAATACGAATTATACCTGCGATTTGATAAAGGAAAGCGGTGTGTTTGCGCTAAGCATTTTAGATGAGACCTGTATGTTCCCGACCATTCAGCATTTTGGATTCCAGTCCGGAAGAGATGTCAATAAATTTGAAAACTTACAGGCTCCGACAGACGTCAATGGAATTCCATATATTGGCTGGCAGACATGTGCTGTTATCAGCTGTAAAGTCGTAAGCAAAGAAGACTTGGGAAGCCATACGTTATTTATTGCCGAGGTAGAAGACGCGAAGCTATTAAGTGATAAAGCACCTCTTACCTATGCTGATTATCAGAGTAAGGTAAAACCGAAACCACAGGCAAAACAGGAAGACAAAAAGATTGTAGGCTGGCGTTGTAAAATCTGTAATTATGTCTATGAGGGAAGTGAACTTCCGGCAGATTTCAGCTGTCCATTATGTGGACATCCGGCAGAGGACTTTGAACCGATTTATGAAAAATAAGTTAGTAAGAAAGAGCGGATGTGATTTGAGGCATCCGCTCTTAAAAAATGCGGGGGAGATTTACTATGAATACTTATACCAAAAAAGAACGTAACATGTACTTAATCGGTCTCATGGGACAGAACGTGATTTATAACATCATTGCTACCGGAATGACCTTTTATTTTCAAAGTGTTATTTTTATTCCGGCGATAGCCATTAGCGTTATCATGGG
>CAMGET010000188.1 GCA_946055175.1 uncultured Roseburia sp. | reverse complement strand
AAATCGAGGAAGGACAGATCTGGGAAGCAGCCATGTTTGCAGGACACCGTAAACTGGATAATCTGGTTGTAATCATTGATAACAACAATCTTCAGATTGACGGAAGTATTGACGAAGTGTGCTCACCATATCCGATTGACAAAAAGTTTGAAGCATTCAATTTCCATGTAATCAATGTAAACGGAAATGATTTCGATGATTTGGACCGTGCGTTCAAGGAAGCAAGAAACACAAAAAATATGCCGACCGCTATTATCGCACATACCCTCAAGGGAAAAGGGGTTTCCTTTATGGAAAATAGTGTGGAATGGCACGGAAAAGCACCAAATGATGAAGAATATGCAATTGCAATGGAAGATTTAAGAAAGGCAGGTGAGGCATTGTGTCAGTAATCGGGGAAAAAATCGCAACAAGAGACAGTTATGGCAATGCCTTAGTGGAGCTCGGAAAAGAACATGATGACCTGCTTGTCTTAGATGCAGATTTAGCGGCAGCCACCAAAACGGGAACCTTTAAAAAAGTATTCCCGGAACGTCATATTGACTGTGGCATCGCAGAAGCAAATATGACAGGAATTGCAGCAGGATTATCAACCTGTGGCTTTGTGCCGTTTATCAGTACCTTTGCCATGTTTGCAGCAGGACGTGCCTTTGAACAGGTGCGGAATGCCATTGGATATCCAAAATTAAATGTAAAAATCGGTGCAACCCATGCGGGAATTTCCGTAGGGGAGGATGGAGCAAGCCACCAGTGTAATGAGGACATTGCGCTAATGAGAACCATCCCGGGAATGGTTGTAATCAATCCTTCTGATGACGTGGAAGCAAGGGCAGCAGTAAAAGCAGCCTATCAGCATGAGGGACCGGTGTATTTACGTTTTGGAAGACTGGCAGTTCCGGTCATTCATGATGAAAAGACGTACCACTTTGAAATCGGTAAAGGGGAGCAGTTACGGGACGGAAGTACCTGCACCATCATCGCTACCGGACTTTGCGTTTCTGAGGCGTTAGCAGCAGCGGAATTGTTGATGGGAAAAGGAATCGATGCACAGGTAATCAATATGCCTACCATAAAACCATTGGATGAGGCACTTGTAATTGAAGCGGCAAAAAAGACGGGACGTATTTTTACCGTAGAGGAGCATTCCATTATCGGAGGCCTGGGAGCAGCCGTTTCCGAAGTGCTGGGTGATAAGCTGCCGACACGCATCACACGGATTGGAATGAACGATGTATTTGGAGAATCAGGACCTGCAAAAGAATTACTGCATAAATATGAACTGGATGCGGAAGGCATTGCAAACCGGATTGAAAGAGAAATGGAGCTGTAGCACGAAAGTGCGCAGCTCCTTTTTTGATGCATTGCGCCTGGTGGCGCACGTTTTTATTGCTTTCTAAAATCCCTTGGGGACAAGCCTGTTTCTCTACGAAAAAGTCTGGTGAAATAGTGAATGTCAGGAATGCCCACGGAAGTGGCCACACCCTGAATGGAAAGTGTGGTACTTTTTAGCAACCGTTTGGCGTAAGCAATTCGATGTTTATTCACATAATCCGTTAAGGTAATACCGGTCTCCTTTTTGAATAAGGAGGAAAGATAGCTGGTATTTAAAAACAATTCGTTTGCAAAACGCTTCAGGCTTAAATCGGAGGCGATAGAAGCGTCGATGGTAACCAAAATCTGCCGGATGGGTTCGGAGTAAAGAGCCGTACTTCGTTTTTCAACTAATTCGCAATAGCTGCGAAGCATGAAAGGTGTAATATCGTCAACCTCTTGCTTGCTGCCTGCTGTTTCAATCAGTCTGGCATAGTTTGCCGAAATGACATCAATGTAAAGCGGATGTACACCGGCTTCGTAAGCTCTGCGGCGCAGGAGCGTATTAAAAGAAAGCATGAGGTTTTTCGAACTCCGGAGTGCATCTTCGCTGCGTGGTGTGAAACGGGAAGTTCCCATCTGCTCCATGAAAGCGAGTGCTTTTTTTGTGTTTCCGTGTGAGACGGCATCTAAAATGGCATCTTCTGATTTATAGCGCTTTTCTAAAAGGTTCATACTTAAAATCGGGTCTTCCGGTATGCTGAAAGCATGTTTTTTTAAATAATCTTCTCTGCTTTCTAACGTGCGCAGGTCGAATACATTCACATTCATTTCTTCGTACCCGCAGATACTTAAAGCACCCCGGCGGATGAAAGACCAGAAGAGTCTTTTGTCGGAAATCAGCGGCAGTTCATAATAATAATCCCGTAGTTGTGTAAACTGGGTCTCAGGAATCCCGGAAATGTTCATAAACTGTCTGATATCCTGCTCGTTAACATCAGAAAGCAGGTAAGGACCAATAAAAAGAAGCCGTTTATCCGGTAATTGAAAGAAGGAGTAACTGCAGTTATAATAATCGGAAAAATGGTACAGTGTTTCTGCATCAAAAGTTTCCAGAGCTGATACAGTGGGGAATTTATTGTCTTTTAAAATACTGTTACGCAGTCCTAAATCCAAATCATGCATGCCAACAGAATGGTCATTGGCTAAAAAGTAAGGAATGTTTGCATCTTTTAAGCAATCATAGATAAAGTTCAAAATAGTTTCATTCATAGACATACCCTCCAAAGTCATTTTTGCACAATATTACTCGTATTGCAAGAAGAAATAAAAATAATCCACAGAATAGAAGGCTTGTATCATAAAAGAAAATGCGATATGCTAAAAACAGTACTGTTATTAGGCTGAAAGGAAAAAACAAATGAATACAAATAAAGAACTTTTTGAACATGCACCGGTGCCAAAGGCGGTTGCAACCATGGCAATACCAACTATTATTACCATGTTGGTTGTGGTTATTTACAATATGGCAGATACCTTTTTTATCGGTCAGACCAATGATGCAATGCAGGTGGCAGCTGTTTCATTGGCGACACCGGTATTTATGATATTTATGGCATTGGGGAATCTTTTTGGAATTGGCGGAACTTCTGCTATTTCACGTGCTTTGGGCGAAAAGAAAATGGAACATGCAAAACATATTTCGGCTTTCTGCGCATATGCGGCACTTGGAGTCGGACTGCTTGTTATGGCACTGTTTCTTCTATTTATGAACACGATTCTTGCGTTGATTGGTGCGAGCGAGAATACCATTGATTACGCAAGAATTTATTTACAGATTGTCTCCCTTGGCGGTCCTTTTATTGTATTTAGCAATACCTTTGGCAATATTTTAAGAGCAGAAGGTGCGGCAAAGGAATCCATGATTGGTAATATGATTGGAACCATCCTGAATATTATTTTAGACCCGATTCTTATATTAGGACTAAACTGGGGCGTTGCAGGTGCTGCAATTGCGACCGTGATTGGAAATATGGCAGCCTGTGTTTTTTATTTACTCTATTTTTTGAGAAAAAAATCGGTACTTTCTATCGATCCGAGAGATTTTTTGATGGGAGAGCATATTGCGGCAAATGTTTTGTCAATTGGTATTCCGGCATCCTTAAATAATATTTTGATGAGTTGTGCAAACATTGTATTGAATAATGCTTTGGCAGGTTATGGGGATACTCCGGTTGCGGCAATGGGAGTTGCCTTAAAAGTAAATATGTTTGTTGTGTTGTTACAGATTGGGCTTTGTACCGGGATTCAGCCATTGATTGGGTATAATTACGGTTCAGGCAATCATAAGCGCCTGAAAAAAATATTTGTATTTACGGGAATAGCGGCTGTGGCTTTCGGTACGACTTTGACTGCAATTATGGTAATAGCAAGAGAAACGATTATCCATGCGTTTATTGATGACGCAGCCGTAGTAGAACTGGGTATTAAGATGGTCATCGCCTTACAGTTGGCAGGACCTGTTATCGGTATTTTATTCCTCTGCATTAATACGTTGCAGGGAATGGGAAAAGCACTTCCTTCTTTAGTGCTTACGTTTTGCAGACAGGGACTTATCTTTGTACCGCTTATTTTGATTTTAAACGCCTTATTCGGATTGGAAGGTGTCATTTATGCACAGTGTACGGCAGATTTTATTTCCATTATTCTGGCACTAACAATTTGTCTGATTGTAATGCGAAAGCTAAAAAAGGAATAAAATAGGAGAAAAAGGGACGGTTCTTTTGTCACGATATCGTGACAAAAGAACCGTCCCTGTTGTTTGCAATATCATTCTATCTAA
>CAMGET010000187.1 GCA_946055175.1 uncultured Roseburia sp. | reverse complement strand
GACTTATCCGGACCATTGATAATATACGCATGCGAAATTTTATCCATCGTAATTGCATTTTGAAGATGCTCTTTTATCTGTTCGTGTCCGATAATATCGCGAAATCCTGCCATAACGTCTCCCCCCTGACGGTTACACCAACACACTTGTCAGGTTAATATATCTAACAATAAACCTCTGATTTCACCGATTTTTTCCAAAATCGTAAGGTGGTTTTTCTCATCCTTTACCAATTCCTGTGCTAATTCGTCCAGATTGGAATCAATCAGACGAATAATTCCATACACGCGATGTCGTCCTTTTCTGTCCAGAAAATTTTCTCTTGAAAACTTATGAGAACGGTACACCACTTCATTCATAAAATCTCTGATAAGACCTCTGTATTTTTTCATATCCCGGATATCCATGTGTTTTGCAATCAGTTCCCCCTGCACCGTGATATCCGTCATCAGGCTGTCAATTTTCGCCTGTAAATCAGCGTCAGAAATGGCACTCGCAAGCGTAAATTTAAAAGAGCCATCTCCCGACTCCACCGGTGCCGTATCCGGGACCTGCGTAACCTGCGTCATATTATTTACCTTTAAATCCATCAACTGACACCCTCTTTCGTGACGTTTTATTTTTCTTTCTGCTCCAGAATAAACGCCTTAATCGCTGCTTCTGTCTCTTCCAGATTCTCATTGACAAAACGCCTGTCAATTCCGGCTTCCTTTAGTTTTTCCTCGGAAAAATCCTTTGCATCCGCCAAAAATCTGCGGCACATTTCTTCATATTTCGGAACATCCTGTTGTCTTTCTCTCGCCAGTGCTCGCGCCAGACGTTCCCCGTCTTCTACTTCTATATAAATAGGAATAACCGCATCCTTACCGTAATATTCTCTGGTTTTTTGATAGGATTCTAACGTGCCGATGATGAGATAATCCTGCGCTTTTAAGTCAATCTGACCATCATCTGCTGTAAAATAAGTCCAGACTCCAAGAACTGTATGATAGTCTCTGCGTTCTATGATTTTTCCATCAGCAGAAAGTTCTGCCACCTTTGACTCATCACAGAAAAAATACTCTACCCCATCGGTCTCCCCTGCGCGGACGGGTCTGGTCGTATACATCGTAACTGTCTTCAATTGTAAACGCCCATCGCTAAGAATCCTTTTATATAAAGTATCTTTTCCCGTGGAGCTTTTGCCCATCATATAAAATATTTTACTCATCGTTCGTGCCTTTTTAGTATAATATGAATTTAAGAAATAATCAATTACCGTCTTCTTCTGCGTCTTTGCTTACGTTTTTTAATTTCCCGGAACCTTTCCCTTCTATCCATTTGTACAGAAAGATTGTGTCGGATGATATAAATGTTATCATAAACATATTTTCCTAATAATAACATCACAATCAGAAGGCATATCATCGCTGCAATTGCAACAATGGTACTTGGTTTCAGCTGAATCGTTTCTTCCTCCTCGGCTGCATTTTCTATCTGATTATCAAATATATATTCTTCTATCACGGCACCGGTAGTTACAATATCCGCCTTTCCAACTGACCTTCCGGCATAGCTGTACGAAATGGTTCCTGCAATATTCGAAACCTCCCGGTTTAGCGTAACCTCGGATTCTGCCTCTGTAAATTCCACTGTTTTTGGCAGCAGAATGCACGCATTCTTATCCAACTCCACAAATGGTGGATTTCCGCTTAAACTGTTTGCGTTTATTTCCTTTTGTACCTCATACCCTGTCTCATTTTCGGATACATTTAAGAGCTGGAAATTATCAAAGCAATAGTCAAACAAAGCTCTGCTGTCTGTCCATTCACTTACACCATCGGTATTCATTACAACGCAGACTAATGCCATACCATCTTTTTCTGCAAAGGTAACCAGTGTAGCATTTGCATTTGTCGTATAACCTGTTTTTCCACCGGTACAGTATTCATATACATAATTTCCTTTTTGATAACGATGGAGCAGTTTATTATGATTTTGCAGCGGTGTCTCTTCCGCATGTTTATTGGTAGGTGGAATCATCCGCGCTTTTGTACTTGTAATAATACGAAAGGTCTCATTTTCATAAGCAGCCTTGGCTATCAAGGCCATATCATAACAACAGGTATAATGATTATCATCATGCAATCCGTGAGGATTCACGAAATTCGTATTTACACAGCCCAATTCCTTTGCCTTGGCATTCATTAAATCGGCAAACGCTTCAATCGATCCGGAAATATGCTCTGCTACTGCATATGCACATTCATTTGCAGACTCTAACATAATGGCATACAAACAATCCTCCATTGTCATCTGCTCGCCATAGTCTCTGGCGATACCGGAGCCTTCTGTATTATCAATTGCTTCGTCCGAAAATGTAACCATTTCGTTCAATTCTGAATTTTCCAAAGCAAGCATCGTTGTCATGATTTTGGTAATGCTGGCCGGGTAACGTGCTTCTTTACTATTTTTATCGTACAGAATCGTTCCCGTGTTCATCTCCATCACAATGGCATTTGGTGAATTGACACTGATTTCTTCCGGCCAATACTGTGAAGCAGGAACTGTCTGAGCCGTCAGTTGCAGTGCACAAAAAAAGCCAAGGACCAATCCTGTTATTCTTTTCTTAAAATTTTTCTTATACATCTTATTTCCTTAATATCGTGAGTAAAGCTCACGATCGACATTCGCCGCTCGTTGTGTGAGAGCTTCGCTCTCCCAAGCTCGCTTGCGCTCATTATATCATGCGTATCGTTTCAACGTTATTATCAGTATAAATGCTAAGAAAAATACATGCAACCACTTTTTTTTCTGTTTAGGGTATTGTAAAATAAAGAAGGAATTTTTTCAGAAAGGATATAGCAACTTTATGCGATTACGAAATATACCGGGTGCGAACGAGGCGATTGCATCCAGTGAATATACCATCAAAGAACCTGAAACTTTAAAAGGAAAATGGCAGAGTATTTTTCCAAATGCTCAGCCTCTTCATATAGAAATAGGCATGGGAAAAGGTCGGTTTATCATGGAGATGGCTTTCCTTCATCCGGAAATTAACTACATCGGCATCGAACGCTATTCCAGTGTACTCCTGCGTGCACTTCAGAAAATGGAGCAGAATCCGCTTCCAAATTTAAAATTCATGTGTATCGATGCCGCAGACATTGAGGAAATCTTTGCTCCGGAAGAAGTAGCCCGTATTTATCTTAACTTCTCCGATCCGTGGCCAAAAGACCGCCATGCCAAAAGACGGCTGACTTCCAGACAATTTTTTGCTCGTTATGACAAAGTATTAAAAAAAGATGGCAGATTAGAATTTAAAACTGACAACCAGGATTTATTCACCTTTTCATTGGAAGAAATTCCGCAAGCCGGCTGGCACCTAGATGCCTGCACCAGAGATTTACATCATGATGCCGCGTTAAATGAAGGGAATGTTATGACAGAATATGAAGAAAAATTCTCTTCCATGGGCAATCCGATTTGTAAACTGATTGCTTCACGATAAAACTTTTTATTCTATGATTCGCCGCAGTTGTGGCAGAAAGAAGGCTTAAATGAAAGTATACACCTGTTTCCCTGGAGGGAAAGCCAAAGCACTCACTATGAGCTACGATGACGGTAAATTAGAAGATATTCGTCTTTTAGAAATTTTCAATAAATACGGTATCAAAGGCACTTTTAATTTAAATTACGGCGAAATGCAAAAAGACCAGGCAAAAGCTCCCCACCCGCGAATTCCCGAAAATCAAATAAAAGAGCTCTATGCCGGTCATGAAATTGCAACTCACACCATGACACATCCAACCATCGCAAGATGCCCATTGGTTGGTGTAGCAAATGAAATCCTTGAAGACCGCAAAGGCTTAGAAGCACTCACCGGTTCTATCATTCGTGGTCATGCTTATCCGAACGGCTCTTATAATGAAGAAATTAAAACGCTGTTTCGTCAGCTCGGTATCGCTTATGCCCGCGTCGTCGAATCAACAGGAGCATTCGAGCTGCCTGCCGATCCATTGGAATGGCATCCAACCTGCCACCACAATGACCCGGAGCTAATGAACTATGCAGAATTTTTTGTAAATTTTCATAAGCCTCAGTATCTAAAATTAATGTATGTCTGGGGACACAGCTATGAATTTGCAGATAGAGATAACTGGGAAGTCATTGAAAAATTCTGTAA
>CAMGET010000186.1 GCA_946055175.1 uncultured Roseburia sp. | reverse complement strand
TGACAAATAAATTCATCTTTTCCAAATTTTTTCATCTGCGCACCCAGGCACTTAAGTACGGCAGGAATATGCTGTTCTTCAATGCCTTCAAAAAGTGCGTTTTTTCTTAGAATAGAATCATATTTTCCCATAAAAACTCCTTTTGTTGTAATTCCAACATAAATTCCGGATTTATTTTAGTATAATCCAAACGTAAAGTAAATATCAATGATGCCAAGCGAGGAAGTTTATGAAAAATAAAAGAATCATTAGTGCGCTGATTGGGCTTGCGGGAGCGATACAAAATAACGGTAAAACATCGAATACAGATGGCATAGTAGCAAAGGTACTTCTTTTGCCGGATTCGGATGAGGCAGTGGATGCAATCCATAAAGAAAAATTTGTTATTTCGCCAAATTGCGAGACCTGTATGAACCCATGTGGAAATACATCGGATTTTGAAATCTGTAGATGGGAGCAGGAAGAGGAAAGCACACGTAGTTTTAAACAGCAGATTGCCCAAAAACTGTATGAGATTGCAGAAGGTTACCTAAATGGTGAGAAAAAAGAACTTCCCGATGGATTTTATAAGGCGATATCCTTCCTGGGATATGAACTCATTGAGGAATACTATCAGAAACTGTTGGAGGAAATGAACGAATGGTAAGAAAGATTATTCATATTGATGAAGAAAAGTGCAATGGCTGTGGCATTTGTGCAACGGCATGTCATGAAGGAGCGATTGAAATAATAGACGGAAAAGCAAAGCTGGTACGGGAGCATTTTTGTGACGGTTTAGGAGACTGTCTTCCGGGATGCCCGGTGGGTGCTATTACGTTTGAGGAACGAGAGGCACCGGCTTATGATGAGGAAGCTGTTATAAAGGCAAAGCAAGAGAAAGAGCAGAAGTCAGGCATGCAGACTCCACATATGGGATGCCCGGGAACTAGGATGCGTGAGATGAATCGAAACCGAGAGGAAGCAGAGCACATAGATGAGACTGCAGTTGTTAAACAGATATCCAAGCTTCGCAACTGGCCGGTGGAAATTAAGCTGGCACCGATTCAGGCACCATATTTCCAGGGAGCAAAGCTTTTGATTGCGGCGGACTGTACCGCTTATGCATATGCATCTTTTCATCAGGATTTTATCAAGGGAAAAGTGACACTGATTGGCTGCCCGAAGTTAGATGCAGTGGATTATAGTGAAAAATTGACCGCAATTCTGGCAAATAATGATATTACAGGCGTGACGATTGTGAGAATGGAGGTCCCTTGCTGTGGCGGATTGGAAATGGCTGCCAAAAAGGCACTTCAGAATAGTGGCAAATTTATTCCGTGGCAGGTAGTAACAATCAGTATTGAGGGAGAAATCCTGGATGTATAAATTATAAGATGTTACATGCAAAATATATCATTGAAGGGAGATTCATAGAATGTACAAAAACATCGAGAAAAAAGTAAAACTTGAGTTAAAGGATCTTGTGGAATACCAAGAGGGACAGGTCGTATCTAAGACCTTAGTGCAAAACGATGCAGTAAGCATGACCATTTTCTCTTTTGATAAGGGTGAAGAAATTTCAACACATGCTGCAGGCGGTGATGCCATGGTTACGGTATTGGAAGGTAAGGGAAGATTTACGGTAGCAGATGAAGTTTTTTATTTGGAAGCAGGGCAGACTTTGATCATGCCGAAAGATATTCCACATGCAGTGTATGGGGAAGAACAGTTTAAGATGCAGTTAGTGGTTTCTTTCTAAGAAAGAGGAAGGTATCTCTTGTATTAAACGGTCGTAATATGATACTATTTTCTTAGCATATTTTGCAAAAGAAAAAACGTGCGCGGGAAATGGAGTAAGTTAGAATGAAGAAGACCATAGTAGGAAACCCAATATGGAAAAAGATGCGAAAAGGTCTAGCTATAGGAATTGCCTGTTTGGGTTTTGGGTTATGCATGTTTGATTCTTTAGAACAGGTGCGTGCAGACAATGTAGTAGTTGTTATAGATCCGGGCCACGGTGGAGAAAATGAGGGAGGAAAAACCGACGTCTACCTGGAAAAAGAAATGACGCTTATAGTAGCGGAAGCTATGAAAACAGAATTGGAAAAATATGAGGGGATTACCGTTTATCTGACCCGAGACTCAGATGTGGATATGACTTTAGAGGAGCGGGCGGATTTTGCCAAAAAAGTGGGGGCTGATTTTTTATACAGCCTCCATTTTAACATGTCGGAATATCATGAATTATATGGAACAGAATGCTGGATTTCTGCTTTTGGCTCCAATTATGCAAAAGGATATGATTTTGCAAAAATATGCAATCGTAATCTTGCGGAACTTGGGCTTGCCAACCGGGGAATCAAAACCAGAATTGGGAAAAAAGGTGAGGACTACTATGGAATTATCCGGCATTCCACAGAACGAGAGATTCCTTCCTGCATCATAGAGCACTGTCATATGGATCACGCGGCAGATGCACCCTATCTGGATAATGGGGAATGGCTGACAAAGTATGGGATCTTAGATGCCACTTCAGTAGCACAGTATTTTGGACTGTCTTCCAAGGAACTTGGAGTGGATTATAGCAACGATGATTTTTCCCCTACGCCGGTTCCGGATACTGTACAAAAGCCCGATGCCACCGGACCAGAGTATTTGCTGGTGGACAGTTTGCGAAGAGATGAGGAAAATGGTGTGATTCATGCGGTGGTTTCTGCTATGGAATCGGACAGCAAAATGATGTACTATATGTACAGCACGGACGGAGGAGCGACAATGACTTCCAGACGTCTTTGGCCGGAGGACGCTAAGACAATCATATTTGATATCCCCATTCCAAAGGACGGTAAGGGGACGTTAGTGATTCGGGTGCTGAACAATTATGATTTATATACAGATAGTGAGGGTATCGATATTGAAGCGATACCGTTGGTGAGAAACGGGGTGAAAGATACGGGAGCAGAAGGTGTCATGACTTCCGGGGAGAACTCACTTGGTGGTTTTTTTGTTTTTCAGAGTTGCTGCATTGGACTTGGAATCATACTACTGCTTTCTCTTATCGTTTTACTGACGCAGTATCGGAAGAGAAAATTGGTAAGGCGAAGAGCAATTTTGTGGATGATTTTCGTGCTATCGGGCATTTTGCTTTGGGGAATCGGATGTATCTTTTTATTGAAAATGCAGAACAAGGCGAAGATAGAACAAGAGGAACAGCAGTTAGGACAACTCACAACACAACAGGAAGAAACGAGTACTACGGAAATGGCTGAACAAACCATGACAGAGGATATTTCTTTGGAAGAGAATTTTTACGTGAGTCCTCTGGATGAAGCATTAAAAAGAAGAATTACCGGATTTTCCTATCCGGCAAATGATGAGAATGTGCAAATTTCTTACGATGAGTTGCGCTATGTGCATGTTTTGCACTATGATTTTAACGGAGAAGTGACAGAAGGCGAGATGATCTGCCATCAGGATATTGCATTGGATTTGGTGGAGATATTTGAGGAACTATATTTACAGAAGTATCCTATTGAGAAGATTCGTCTGGTGGATGAGTATGATGCGGATGATGAAGCATCCATGGAGGACAACAACACTTCCTGTTTCAACTATCGGGTAGTCTACGGCACGAATCATCTGTCAAACCATTCCTATGGAAAGGCAATTGACATCAATCCTTTTTACAATCCGTATGTATTTACTAGAAATGGCGAGACGATGGTGCAACCTGAGGGTTCAGCCTCCTATGCGGATCGAAACGCAGATAATCCATATGCAATTGATGAGGAGGATTTATGTTATCAATTGTTTATTCAGCATGGATTTGAATGGGGCGGAAATTGGGTCAACAGTAAGGACTACCAACATTTTGAGAAAAAATAAAGTCCGGTTTATCGTACACATAATCCCCTATACTCCAATTATCAAAAGAACAGCAAACAGTTTTGATAAAAGGAGATAGCAAATATGAAGGGATATGTAATTGACGCAGGTTATATGGGATATGTTGACGGACAGTATATGTTATTTGCAAACGAAGATGATTACAGAGACTACATGAATGACTAGAAAAAATTTGAAAACAATAAAAAACCAGTAATTCAAGAACTCTTGAAATTACTGGTTTTTTAATGCCGGCAGTGGGACTTGAACCCACACGTGGTTACCCACAACAGATTTTGAGTCTGCCTCGTCTG
>CAMGET010000185.1 GCA_946055175.1 uncultured Roseburia sp. | reverse complement strand
AAGTGGGTTGGAAGTAGATATGTGGAAGGAACAGATGCAATAATAAACCTGATAAATAGCCTAAAACAGGAACTGCTTATATGTGAAAAAGGATATGAGTGTAAGAAGAGGCTTGCTATATTTATGGGAATGTGTTGGAAGCGTTTAAAAGTAAGAGTGAAAAGATTACTGGGAAGACCGGTTTAATATAAGATGGAGGATGAAAGCAGCTTGGAGATTAGTTTTATCATTCCGGTTTTTAACGGGGAAAATTCCATTGAAAAGAGTATAGGTTCGATTCTAAAATGGAACCGGGAACCGAAAATTGAAATATTGGTAATTGATGATGGTTCTACGGATGGAACATTAAGTTTATGTAAAAAAATTGCAAAAACAGACACAAGGATAAAACCCTTTACGATTGAGAATAGCGGCCAAAGTATTGCAAGAAATTATGGAATGAAGCAGTGCATGGGAAAGTATATCTACTTTGTTGATGCGGATGATCAGGTAGATACTGAAGAAATATTTCATATGTGGGAAATAGCCGAAAAAGAAAAAGCTGATGTTGTGATGGGAAGCTATTTCCGTGTGAATGGAGTGCAAAGCGAAAGAATCCATTTGGCAGGAGAAGGGTTTATATCAAGAAGCGGAAACACGACTGAACAAGCTCTTTATCACAAAGTAAAAACAGAGAGCGCATTTGGCTATGTATGGAATAAACTATATAAAAAGGAATTTCTTGATAAAAACAATTTGAAAATGGATGATATCCGTAAGGTATATATGGAAGACCAGTTGTTTAATTTAAAGGTATGGAGCAAGAACCCTATCTGGTATTGTTATGATAAGCCGGTCTATTTCTATGAGATTGGGAATGTATCCACGACAAGAAAAGCAGAACCGCAGATACATATCAAAAATTTGACAATGATTGATTCGCTGATTGCATATTTGGATGCGAATCGGAACTTGGAAGAGAATCTGGATGTGCTTATACCACTTATTATGCGAACTTTTTGTTGGTCGCTGGTAAAGAATATTGAGTATGAAGGAAAAAATGCGGCGAAAATAAAAGAAAGAGCAAAAGCTTATATTGCTTCTGAGAATATCCAAAGGGTGATACGGATGAAAGGGGCAGTGAAAGTGTTATGGAAGCTGCCTTCTTTTTTACAGGCCGCTTTTTACTCAGGCTGTATGGTGTTGATTCGGTTGAAGTGGAGTGGATTTGTGACATTTGTGTTTTGCTTTACATATCCGATTATGAAAAAATACATTTTTAGCGTTTTGAAGTGAGAGAAAATGGGAATAACAGATGATGTTTTGAATACAGAAGTGAAAGATAATTATTATATGGTGTGCATATGGCCTGCTGCAGAGGTGACGCAAACGAAAGCAGCAGAAGCTCTTTTGAAACAAGCCGGAAGAATTGTATATGCTCAGGATGTAGAATTAACCTATCTTGGAATGAAAAATTTTATGACACAGATTTATGGACATCAGGCATGGACCGGAACCATCAGGAATCAGTTCAGAGGTACTATGGGAAAAGCGGATGCGTGTTATAAAGCAGGAAAACCGGTTAAAACTTACCTGTTTGAATCGCCATCTTTTGAGGTGGTAATAGAGGTAAAGGAAAGAATCAGAAAGCTTTATGGAATTGAAAAGAGTTCCGTTCATATTTCTGACAATGCAAAGGAAACGTACGATATGATACAGTTGCTTTATAATAAGAACTCTGTTGACTTCCTAAATTTTGCACATCCTTATCAATATAAAGAGGTATATAGTAGTATAAAGAAGGTAGAAAAACTACTTCAGGAGAGGAATCTGGATAAAAGCAGATTTATTCTAGGAGCTGATGCAGTTATGGAATCATGCGGGCTTAGTAAGGCAAAATATGTGGAATTCATAACTGACTATCAGAAGGAGGAACTTACAGATATAGATGGTAGCCAGAATGTAAAATATAATATAGATGCAGAAGGCATTAAGATTTCGGAACTTCTGTATGATTCGAATAATTACTTTTATTTTGAAGGAATGAAGATGGTAACACCACAATGTGCACTAATGATAAATCAAGCTAGTAATAATAAAAAAATGAAGCGTATGCTGGAGAAATTTGTGAAGGAGACCCAGAGTGGAGTGAAACCATATCCGCAATACAGAATTAGACTCCGTAAAATACGAGCCAGATGTATATCAAAATTGAAAGAACTAATTAACAAAATAAGAAAGTAGAGAAATAGCTATGATTAGTATCATTGTTCCGGTATATAATGTTGAAAAGTATGTGAAACGATGTATAGAATCGATTCTTGAACAAACGCATAAAGAGTTTGAACTGATTATAGTAGATGATGGGTCAACAGATCGAAGCGGAGAAATTTGCGATACCCTTAAACAAAGTGATAGACGTATTCGCGTGATTCATCAGGAAAACGGGGGGCTTTCCGCAGCCAGAAACAGAGGACTTACAGAGGCAGGCGGAGAGTATATCACCTACATTGACAGTGATGATTATGTAGATGCTTCTTATTTGGAAACTTTATATCAGAATGCAGTTAAATATCAGGCAGATGTGTCTTTATGTGGTTTTCGCCTTGTCTGGGAAAATAGTAAAACAAAAAATATGAGCGATGGAAAGTGCGAAGTTAAACAGTATACAGGACGGGAAGCAGTCCGGGAAATTGTAGCATATAATAAAAGAAGTATGATTACCGCATGGGGAAAGCTATATCATCATACTTTGAGGGAACTGCTTATTTATCCGGAAGGAAGGCTGCACGAGGACGAGTTTGTTACATATAAGTTGCTTTATCAAGCAAAGAAAGTAGTGGAAACAGTAGAGCCACTCTATAATTACTTTCAGCGCGGAAAAAGTATTATGAATGACGGCTACAGTAAACGGCGCTTAGACAAAATTGTAGCATTGAAAGAGGCAATCGGATTTTTTGAGAATAAACAGGAAATGGAACTGATGTCATATGCAAGGAAGAGATATTTGCTGAATATTCAGATTGCATGGTACCGAGTGAAAAAATTCATGCCGGAAGAAAAGGCAATTCTGACAGAACTGAATGCGGAATGGAAAACGCTGTATAAACAAAATAAAGCGGACATTGTGGAAAAAAGTTCGGTGGTAGATAAGATATCAATTCTTGTATACGGAATTTCACCAAGCATGTATTGTATAATAGCAGAAGCGGTAAATAAGTTGTTCCCGTATTATTAAACTTTTTTTCACCAACCATGAAAAAATCATTGACACACGAGGTTTCGTGTACTATAATGTCTAAGTCTGTGATAGTGAAATGATGTCAAACCAAAGCCCCGGTGAGACATTTCAACTATAAACAATAAATGTATGAGGAAGCAATGTGTCCGGACATTCACGTTGTGGAATCGTCACAAGGATTATTTTTTAGGAGGAAAATCAATGAAGACTTTTATGGCTAGCCCAGCTACCATTGACAGAAAATGGTACGTAGTTGACGCTGAAGGTAAGACATTAGGACGTTTAGCATCAGAAGTTGCTAAAGTATTAAGAGGAAAAAATAAAGCAATCTTTACACCACACATCGATACAGGTGATTATGTAATCGTTGTAAATGCAGAGAAGATTAAAGTAACAGGTAAGAAATTAAACCAGAAGGTTTATTACAATCACTCCGATTATGTAGGCGGAATGAAAGAGACTACATTAAAAGAAATGTTAGCAAAACATCCTGAAAGAGTTATCGAGCATGCAGTAAAGGGTATGCTTCCAAAGGGACCTTTAGGACGTGAGATGTACACAAAATTATTTGTATACGCTGGACCGGAGCACAAGCATGAAGCTCAGAAGCCAGAAGTTTTAACATTTTAATTAGGAGGTAAAGAACATTGGCTAATACAAAGTATTACGGAACAGGAAGAAGAAAATCATCTGTTGCCAGAGTATATTTAGTACCGGGTACAGGTAAGATTACAATCAATAAAAGAGACATTGATGAATATCTTGGATTAGAGACATTAAAGGTTATCGTTCGTCAGCCATTAACAGCTACAGAAACAGCAGATAAGTTTGACGTTTTAGTTAACGTTAAGGGTGGCGGATACACAGGACAGGCAGGAGCCATCAGACATGGTATCGCTCGTGCATTATTAACAGTAGATGCTGATTACAGACCGGTTCTTAAGAAAGCCGGATACTTAACACGTGATCCACGTATGAAAGAACGTAAGAAATACGGTCTCAAAG
>CAMGET010000184.1 GCA_946055175.1 uncultured Roseburia sp. | reverse complement strand
CTTTTCATACTCATATTCCAATAATGCATCATATGGCATTAGCAGGTAGCTTGCGAACTGATCTGCTTCTATTTCCGATTCCGATTTATCCTCATTCATACTCATATCGCAAATTACACGCTGCATATTTTTTTCGTATAAAACATGGTATAATTCATGCGCTAATGTAAATCTTTGGCGCCCGTAAGATGTTGCAGAATTAATGCAAATAATAACATCCTCATTCTCCAAAGTACACATACCACTTATTCGTGATGACATAGGGTATTTGACTATCGTAATTTTCTTTTCTTTCCATCCATTTACAATAGCAAAAATATCTATTGGAGAATAACCATCTTCATTCCACATTCTACGTGTCCGCAGTGCCAATGAATTTAACTCCTGAGCTGTTCTCATACTTATTCATCTCCTAATAATTCATTCATATAGCGAATATTCATTGCAATTTTATTAACCACAGCGATACTCTCTAAATCTTCTGATTGGATTCCATTGGAACGAAATGCAAAATTTAATGGAATATAAGCATCATCTTCACCCATCAAATAAGCCTCTGAGCATCCGAACAAGTTACAAATCTTATCAATCAGTGTTACGTTCAAACTTCTTGTTCCATTTTCCAGCTTTGTAATTAAGGACTGATCCACTCCCAAATATTCTGCCATTTGTTCCTGCGTAATTCTGCTTTCTTTTCTAAGTTGCTTTAAACGTATATTAATTGTACTTGCCTCCATTTTTTGCTCCTTTCATTGAAACAACTCCTTGTTTATTTTTATTATATGCCCCTTCTGTCATATTTTCAATATATTTTTTATTTATTTTTATGACAAACTTAAAAAAAGAAAAACAGGATGTGCATGCTAACACATCCTGTTTATGTATCCGTATATTTTAACTTGCTACCGCTTCCTATCGACCCACAATCCTTTTCACAGCATCAATCAAATCCTCACTAAAACCATCTAAATCCTTTAATGTAATAACTTCATCCCGCACAAACATAGCAATATCCCAAATAGCCTCTGATTTACGCACTTCCAAAAGTACACCCGGATGCTTTTTATCCTGTTTGATTCTCTTTTCAAGCTCCCAGAAATGATCCGATGCCAGGCCCGGTGCGCTCATTAGCTCTATATATTCCTTTGCAAGTTGTTCCATGTAATGCTCCTGCCATTCAGGAACTCTCTCCCTAAATAGCTTCCAATCCTGTTTTGAAATCTCAACCATTTTTTACCTCCCCGGATTCGTATCCTCAAAAACCTGTCTAATCATACTTTCAACATTCCTGCTTCCAAGATAACCAAACGGAACCTTTCGCCCACGTAATGCAGCGATGAATTTCATATAACTGGCATGATTCAAATAATCAGTAAAGAAATATACACGTTCCTTGTCTTCAAATATCTTTCCATCCACATTTTTATAGGAATCTGGATGAATAAACATCCAATTTGGAAACTGTTGTTTCAGCTTGTTAATCCAGTTGATATGACCCCCAATGATAACTATCGCTTTATCAGCAATAACCTTCTTCATATCCGCAAGTTTCTCCTCTGTGAGCTGCGGTGTCTCTAATTCCGATTTGTAAACATACTCACGAAGAGCAATTAATTCATCTCTTTCCGCCCGATAATTTTTAATCAGTTTATCGACTTCATCCTGTGATTGTTTCACCTGTCGGTACTGTTCCTTCAGCCACTTAATTTTCTGCTCCTGCTCATCAATTTTTCCGCGAAGTATGGAAATTTCTTTCAGATAATCATCCTCGCTAGCCTTTCCCGTACTTATAGGAGCAACATTTGCGACTGTTTTTGGGGCAGGTTGCTTTTTCTCTGCCGATTTTCTTTCCAAAATATTTTCCGGTTTGAAAAGAATCTCTTCTTCCTCATACTCATCCGGTTTCTCTCCAATCAGATACCCAAGCTGTATTTCAAAACTGTCTGATATTTCTGTAAGTGCACATACCGTACTGTAAAGAACCGTATACCTTTGAACTTCCTCAAACGTATATTCCCTCTTTGGATGCATCGTTTTAAGAACTGCAAGCGCTCTGGTCATCTGCATACTTAAGCCCATGTTGTTGCTTATGCACATATAAATATAGTCTTCCCTATATCCCCAATGCCTAAGACAAGCACTAACAAAAGCATCTCCTTCAAAGTACTCCTGATTTTTCTTGCGGAATTCGCGGATATCCTGATTCGCATCCTGCTTGGTCCAAACTTCTACCTGCCTGATACATTCCTCAAATAATTCATCCTCGAATTCAAAATATTCCCGTTGTTCTTCATTATCCTGAATCCACTCCTTTCTGTTTTTATCCAAGAGAAGATACAGTATGGAACAGCTATCATCCTGCTTTATATCCATAAACCGGCACATGCCAAGGATGCGCCCCATAGTCCCGTAACTATTTCCGCCCCATTCATCTTCTGAAAGTGAAAGAATTTCATTGGTTGAAATCACCGTAAATCTTTTGAGCTGATTATATTCTTTTTTATGATAAAGCTTGTACAGATATTTGATTAACTCCACGCAGTAGGAATCACCAAGTTTCGCTCCGTTATACATCAAACGCAACAACTTTTTCTTTAAGGCATATTCCGGTTCATTATTCCAATGCTCATCCTCACCATACCATCCGGCATCATGAAACTCCTGTAATCTGCCGCTGCAATGTTTCAAAAAATCCTGCTCAATCACCGCAAAATCAAGTTCCATGTCTCTGGTGATAAACTCCTCCAGGAAAAAGTAATCTGCTCCTGTAGTGTCAGGTGCTACTTTTCCCTTTTCTTTATTCATAAGGTCCTGCATAAAAAGTGCAAGCAGCTCCTTTGACGGGCCAGGCTTTCTGTCAATCTCTTCTAATTCTATTCCATCTTCCAAATCCAGATTTCGGTATGGTGCTCTCACTTCTAACTTCTCCAATCTTTATCTTACATAATCCTCAATAATCTCTTTGATTTCCAAGTAAACCCATTCCGAATCACTCTTACTGCCAATTCCATCTTCCTCGGCAGCTGTTTGTAAATCTTCTGCGATTTCTTTACATAAATCCTGAATCTCTTCTTCCTTTGGAAGCAGTTTTGCCTTTTCAAAGCACATTTCGGCTCCATCCCTTAATAATTGAGTTCCCATATCATCGTCTCGTTGCTCTAATTCTTGTGCTTTTACATATATTCCGTTCCAAATATTTTCCAAGTCATATGCAGAGAACTCTACTTTGGATTTAAGTAAAAACAATTCTAATGGGAAATATCCATTATCACTATGTTCAATAATTAATTCAATGAGATCTGTGTTATTAAAAGAATCTAATACTTGTCGTATAGCGTACACCATAGTATTTGTCCCTCCGACTTTTTAATTATGCCTATTAACTTCGTCTGTATCTGAGCAAAGCACGATTCCAATTATCGGATTGTCGACACGCTATGTCGACAATTTTTTACTATCTTCAATCCATATTCTGAATGAGCTTCTCCCGGCAGTTCTTCCTCCGCAATACGATACCTGATTAGCCAGTTTCTCTGCAAAGATTCTTATTCCCTACTTTCCAGCCTCATCCCATTCGAAAAAGCAATCGAAAACGCAAAAGTTTTCTCTTCCCCCGAGTCAAACGTCACCGTAAACCTGCTGACTTTCCCGTTCTCATCATACAATACATCACTGACCACACCCGCGCCATACTTTTTCTGCACAACGCGCTCCCCGATAATCAGTTCAAAATCACTGGCAAGCGTCATCTCCTTGACTTGCCTTGCCGGTTTTTTATATGTATCGGAAATCAGACCTTTTACTCTCGCCTGATTCGGTTGTATTACCCGCATTTCCTTAATAAAACAGGAACCCGTATCTGCCAGTTTAAAAATATGTAGTTCATTTTTCGCTCTTGTCATGCCAACGTAAAATAAACGTCGCTCTTCTTCAAATTCGTTCTTCTCCTGTGGTGTGGCTGAAGCGGAACGAATCACCTTGTTCGGAAAAACGCCATCACAAACATCCATCAAATATACCCGGTCATACTCCAATCCTTTTGAGGAATGAATCGTCGACAGGACGAAAGGACAATTCATATCCTGTCTGCTGCTTTTTAGCATATCCGAAAGATAGGTAAGTCTGTCAAGAAAGCTTTCTATCGACGCCTCATTGTATGCCAACATCTTTAAAATAAAAAGCTTGTTATCATCTATATTGCTACGTTCTAAATACTCACCATATCCAAGC
>CAMGET010000183.1 GCA_946055175.1 uncultured Roseburia sp. | reverse complement strand
AAACACTTTTAATCCTGTAATCTTAATGTTATCCACGGCATGCCTCCGTCATTTTTATTGCTCTTGCATTTGCCAACACATCATGTACTCTTACAAAAGAACAGCCACCCATTACCGCAAGTACGGTGGTGACAAGTGTCCCCTCTACCCGCTCGGCAACAGTCAAATCCAAGGTCAGTCCTATTACAGATTTTCTGGAGGTTCCAAGCAAAACAGGGAATCCCAGTTGATTAAATTCCCCAATTCTTCGGATAACTTCTAGGTTCTGTTCATAACTTTTTGCAAAGCCCACGCCCGGGTCAAGAATGATTTTTTCTTTATCAATTCCTGCTGCTTCTGCTATCGAAACGCACTCCTTCAAATCGCTTATTACATCGTTGAAAAAGTCCTGATACACTGCCTCTTTTCGGTTATGCATCAGGCAACATGCTACATTATTTTTTGCAATCACTTCTGCCATTTTTGCATCATATTTTAATCCCCAGATATCGTTGATTAGGTCAGCTCCTGCCGCAACGGCAGCCTGCGCCACCTTACTTTTATAAGTATCAATGGATACCGGAATATCAAAATTACGTTTTACTGCCTCAATGACAGGAACGACACGCTCGATTTCTTCTTCCTCCGAAATCTGCGTGTAGCCCGGTCTGGTAGATTCCCCACCGATATCTATGATATGGGCTCCTTCTCCAATCATCTCTTCGACATGCTTTAATGCTGCATCCAGTCGGTTATAATGCCCGCCATCGGAGAAGGAATCCGGGGTTGCATTCAAAATTCCCATAATATAAGTTTTATTTTTTAAGTCAAATTCTGTATTCCCAATTTTCATTCTACTTCACCAACGAAAAAAACTGATTTTGTAACTTCTCATTTTCGGCGAATGCCCCTCTGCATACATAGGTTATCGTCTTACTGCCGGGCTTTTTTACCCCGCGCATGGTCATGCAGGTATGTTCTGCCTCAATCATCACCATCGCTCCCTGAGGCTTCAAATACTCCATCAGGGCATCGGCAACCTGTGCGGTCAGCTGTTCCTGCAGTTGCGGACGTTTTGCATATACTTCAAGCGTTCTGGCCAGTTTACTGATTCCAACCACTTTTCCGTCCGGAATATAAGCGATGTGTGCCTTCCCGTAAAACGGCATCAAATGGTGTTCGCAGGTAGAATAAAAGGTGATATCCTTCTCAAGAATCATCTCATTGTTTTCTGCATGAAAGGTTTTTGATAAGGGTTCTTTCGCATTCTGTCCGATTCCGGCAAAAATTTCCTCATACATCCGGGCAATCCGGTCCGGTGTATCCACTAGGCCTTCCCTGTCCGGATTCTCACCGACGCCCTCTAATATTAATCTGACTCCCTGCATGATTTTTTCTCTATCCATCTTAATCTCCATTCTTGCTACACTCTGGATAAAAATGCTTCCTTTAATACTGCCAGATAAGAAAGTGAGCCAAATGCGAGAATGACTCCATCCTCTTTCACATTTGCCAATGCCAGTTCTGCTGCCTGCTCCATACTCTCACAATAAACTGCATCACAGCCAAAGCTTCTTACTTCTTCTGCCAGGCTTTCTCCCGCAAGTGCTCTTTTATTTGGCGGTGTCACTGTAAAAACACGCTCCGCCAGAGGAAGCATACGCGATAGCATCTTTTCGTGCTCTTTATCTGCAAGCACCCCTATTATATAAGTAATCTTTTGGTTTGTAAAATGCATTTTTAAAGTAGTGAACAATTTTTCTGCTGCATCCTCATTATGGGCTCCGTCTAGAATAACAAGCGGCTTTTTAGAAACTACTTCAAAACGCCCCGGCCAGGTTGTCTTTTTTATGCCTTTGACAATGATTTCTGTCGGAATATGCAATACTTCCTTACAAACAATAATTGCCAGATTTGAATTTTCAATCTGATACATTCCTGAAAGTTTTAACTGTACCTTTCCAAGCCATTCATGCTCGTAAGAAATTCCTTCCAAAGCAATCTCAATATTTTTGATCTGACTCTCTTCTGCTATCAGGATTCTTGCGCCCTTGTATTCAGCCATCGTTTGGATTTCCCTCATGGCTTCTGCTTTTTGGGTACTTCCGGTCACCACCGGGCAGCCCTCTTTGATAATTCCTGCCTTCACATGGGCTATTTCGGCAAGTGTATTCCCCAGAAACTGCATATGATCCATACTAATGGAGGTTATGATAGAACATACCGGTGCCGTAATCAGATTGGTAGCATCCGTTTCGCCACCCATACCAACTTCCAACAGTACATAATCACAATTGTTTTTGTAAAAATAAAGAAAAGCCAATGCCGTCTCTACCTCAAATACCGTCGGCTGGACCATACCTTTTTTTTGCATGTGTTCGCAGGCTGTCTTCACCTCTTCCAAGCATTCCAGATAGTCCTCTACCCTAATGTTATGTTGGTTGATTCTCCATACCTCAAAAGGTTCAAAAACTGCCGGAGAGGTATAGCGTCCTACCCGATATCCCGCCTCCATCAAAACGGACTCGATGAACGCACCTACGGAACCTTTTCCGTTTGTTCCTGCAATATGAAGGATGTGCAGTTTTTCCTGCACATCCCCCAGTTCTTTCATCAGATTTATTATGTTGGTAAGCCCCAAAATACTTCCTGTACGGCTTACTTCTTCCATATATGCCTTTGCATCTTCATAGGTCATTTATTTTTTCGTTCCTTTTGTATCACGATTTCCGATGTGAAGTCGATTCAGGTCATATTTTTTGCCTTTTACTTCCACTTCATAATTCACACCCGGTGCCAGCAGATAAATTGCTGTCAGTTCATCCTTTGCATCTAGCTTCATGCCGCGAATTCCGGTAGCAACCTTCTTCTGTTCGGATATTGCTGACACTTCAATTCGTAAAAACATATCCTTTCCGGACTGCATTACAAGTGTCTCGTTTCCTGTTACCACAGAGACAAATAAGACCTCGTCTCCCTCTTTCAGTTTCGTTGCTGCTGTTGTACGTTTTGCCACATCAAATTCTGCTCCGTCCACCAGCTTCACCATAGAGGTTCTGGTTCCAAACAACAACTTCTTGCCCTTGATTGCTTCTAAGCTATTGATATAGACAAAATTCTCCTCACTACTGTTATAGTTGCTGACATTGTCTATCGGGGTTCCCTTATCTCTAAGTTTTCCGTATGGAAGGTCTAATACCTTAAGCAGATGCATCTGACCTTTGTTTGTGAAAATACAAATCTTGTCGGTATTCTTACAAGTCAGTACATAACGGTTCTCGGAATCTACCGTCTCCTTATTTCGTTCGTAAATATTGGTATCAATGGTTTTTGCATAGCCAAAGCGGTCCATCAGAAAGACGACATCCATCTCCTCAATCTTCTTTTCTTCCACCACTGCTTCTTCCAAATTGTCAATGACCGTTCTTCGCTCTATTGCATATTCCTTCTTATAATTCTGAAGTTCCTTGATAATTACCTTTGCCATAGAAGTGCGGCTTCCCAAAACATCCTCATAAAACGCAATATTTTTTAATGTTTCTTCATGATCCCGCAGTAATGCTTCTATTTCCAGACCGATTAATTTCTGCAGACGCATCTCTAAAATCGCGGTGGTCTGACGTTCGGTAAACCTGAGCTTTGCAGCATCTTTTTTGGACTGTGCTGATTTAAATTTGATATTATCTGTCACACCATCCTGTAAGCAGGCTCTTGCCTCTTTTACATTGGCACTTCCTCGTAAAATCTCGATAATCAAATCGATGACATCGCAGGCCTTCATCAAGCCTTCCTGAATTTCTTTTTTCTCCTGCTCTTTCTTAAGAAGCGTCGTATACTTTCTGGTTGCAAGCTCATACTGGAAATTCACATGATGACGGATAATCGGAACAAGGCCTAAGGTTTCCGGTCTGCCATCTGCAACGGCAAGCATATTGACACCGAAGGTATCTTCTAATTTGGTTTTCTTATATAAAAGGTTAATCAGCTTCTCCGGGTCTGCACCCTTTCGAAGTTCAATCACAATACGGATTCCTTCTTTTGATGACTGATTTGTGATATCCACGATATCACTGGTTTTCTTTGTCTCAACCAGGCTATAGACATCATTCAGGAACTTACCGATATTTGCCCCAATCATGGTATAGGGAATCTCTGTAATAACAACCTTATCCTTGCCGCCCTTCCCTTTTTCCACTTCTACCTTACCGCGGACTTTGATTTTCCCTTGTCCGGTAGAATAAATTGCCAGTAAGTCATCCTTATTTGCCACAATACCT
>CAMGET010000182.1 GCA_946055175.1 uncultured Roseburia sp. | reverse complement strand
AGAAATTATTGATAGAAAACTGGCAGAAGAGTTTGCAGATCATCCTGGACTTGTAATGTGGCATATCTCCAATGAATTTGGTGGGGAATGCTATTGCGACCAGTGCGTGGGGCGTTTCCGTAAGTACCTTGCAAAGAAGTTTGACAATGATATTGAGGAATTGAATAAAGCATGGTGGACGACCTTCTGGAGCCACCGCTTTAATAGCTTTGACCAGATTGAGCCACCATATGAAAACGGTGAGAACAGTGTTATGGGCTTAAACTTAGAATGGAAGCGTTTTACGACATGGAATATGACAGATTTCATGAAGCATGAGATTCACACGTTGAAGGCAGTACGTCCGGACATTCCGGTGACGACGAATTTCATGACACTTTACTATGGCTTGGATTATCATGAGATGTGTAAAGAACTGGATGTGATTTCATGGGATAGCTATCCGGTATTCCATAATGATTACGAAGCACCGGAATATACTTATTTATATAATGCATTTAATCATGCTTTGATGCGTTCCATGAAACCGGGGCAGCCGTTTATGCTGATGGAAAGTGCACCTGGATTGGTAAACTGGCAGCCTTTTAATAAAGTAAGACGTCCTGGGAATCATAAACTGGCTTGTTTCCAGGCACTGGCTTGCGGTTCAGATACCGTACAGTATTTCCAGTGGAGAAAGGGTCGTGGCTCTTCTGAACAATATCATGGAGCAGTCGTAGACCATTTAGGAACAGATGATACCAGAATCTTTAGAGAAGTAGCAGAGGTTGGTGAACTGTTGAAAAAAGTCTCCGGTGTAGCGGGCAGTATTGTCGATGCATCTGTTGCATTGGTGTATGACTGGGATAGCCGTTGGGCAATTGATGATATGAGGGGAATGGCACAGTCTACCAAAAATTATGACAAGACCTGTGTGGATATCTGGAGCGAGCTTTTGAAACTGGGTGTGGATGCGGATATCATTTCGCAGCAGCATGACTGGAGCAAATACAAGGTGATTTTCGCTCCGATGATGTATCTGCTACAGGATGGCACAGCAGAAAAACTAAAAAATTATGTGGCAAATGGAGGAACGGTATTTGCTACTTACTTAACCGGCTATGTGGATAAAGACCAGCTCTGCAATCTGGGAGGTTTCCCGGGACAGGGGCTTAACGAGGTATTTGGCATTATTAGTGAAGAATTAGATACCCTTTATCCGACAGACCGGAATGGGCTCATTTGGAAAAATGGTGCAAGAATTCGTACTGAAGTTAAGGATTACGCAGAGATTCTTCGGGTGAAGGATGCGACTGTGCTGGCTTCCTATGAAAGTGATTTTTATGCAGGTGGTGTAGCGGTTACCTGTAAGCAGTATGGAAAAGGTTACGCATACTATTTTGCATGTAGAGTGGAAGCATCTGATATGCGAGCGCTTTTTGCACAGATACTGTCAGAAGCCGGTGTAAAAACAAAGGAACTGGCCGGTGTAGAATACCATGTACGTGTCGCAGAGGATAAAACATATGAATTTTATCTGAACTATACGACAGAAGAACAGTATTTAACCAATGTAAATGGAACGGAATTGTTGTCAGGACAGGGCCTGGATGGTGAACTTGTAATGGCACCGGGAGCAGTTGCAGTGGTGGAAAAACAGATTGGAGAATGACATGAAAAAGAAATTGGGACTATTGATTGCACTTTTGGTGTTAATGCTTACCGGCTGCGGAGCTAAGGCCGGGGCATCCGATATCAAAAGTGTAGATGATTTAGAGGGTAAAAAAATCGGTGTGCAGATTGGAACGGTGGGAGACACCTATGCCAGCGATTACGAAGGAGATGAAGCTGGGACTGTTGTAGAGCGATACAGCAAGGGAACGGATGCGATTTCTTCTTTGAAAAACGGCAAAATCGACTGTGTGATTATTGATGAGCAGCCGGCAAAAGAATACATAAAGCGTAATAGTGACTTAAGCATTTTAGAAGAAGAGTTTACCTTAGAAGAATATGCAATTGTGATTGCAAAGGGGAATGACAGCTTAGAAGAGGATATTAATAAGGTACTGGCAGAGATTAGCGCTGACGGCACCTTAGATGCGATTATCAGTCACTATATTACAGATGGCGATGTATCCGGTCTTGCGTACATAAGCCCGGAAGGACTGGATTATACAAACGGAGAGCTGGTTGTGGCGACAAATGCAGCATTTCCACCATATGAGTATTATGCGGATAACAGCATTGTGGGAATCGATGCAGAAATGGCAAGAGCCATTGCGGATAAGCTCAATAAAAAGCTGGTAATTGAAGACATGGAATTCGACTCCATCATTACTGCAGTGCAAGGAGGAAAGGCGGATATCGGTGTGGCAGGTATGACGATTACCGAGGATCGCTTGAAGAATATCAATTTCTCAGACCCATATACCACTTCCAAACAGGTGATTATCGTTAGAAACGGAAGCAGCAGTACTGCAGCCTCCATCAAGGATAGTTTTTACCAGTGTTTTTTGGAAGACAACCGATATGTATATTTATTGCAGGGCCTTGGCAATACGATTTTGATTTCCTTGATTGCGGTGCTACTTGGTGTCATCATCGGATTCGGTGTAGCAATTGTACGTGCGACACATGATAAGACGGGCAGCATGAAACTTTTAAACGGAATCTGTCATGTGTATTTAACGATTATTCGTGGTACACCGGCGATGATTCAGCTCTTAATTATTTATTATGTTATTTTTGCATCTGCCAATATTAACAAGGTGGCAGTGGCTGCACTGGCGTTCGGAATTAACTCCGGTGCTTATGTAGCAGAGATTTTACGTGGCGGTATCATGTCCTTAGATCAGGGGCAGTTTGAGGGCGCCAGAAGTCTTGGCCTTACCCATGCGCAGACCATGCGTTATATCATTTTGCCACAGACCTTTAAAAACACATTGCCGTCTTTGGCAAACGAGTTTATCGTTCTGATTAAGGAAACTGCCATCTCCGGATATATTGGCTTACAGGATTTGACCATGGCAGGAAATATTATCCGAAGCAACACTTATCAGGCATTCCTGCCGTTAATTACGGTAGCAGCTGTGTATTTGGTAATTGTTATGATTTTGTCAGCAGGGGTACGCAAGCTTGAGAAAAATTTGAAGAAGAATGAGAGACAGGTATATGACTAGAGAATGTATTATTAAAGTAGAAAATATGACAAAGTCTTTCGGAAAGGACGTTGTCTTAAAAAATATCAATACAGAGATTTGTAAAGGTGATATTGTTGCAATTATCGGGCCCTCCGGCTGTGGAAAGTCGACCTTTATCAGAACCTTAAATCTCCTTGAGCAGCCAACCGAAGGCGCCATTTATGTAGATGGTGTGAATATCATGGATAAAAAGGTGGACATCAACAAAATCCGCCAGAAGGTGGGCATGGTTTTCCAACACTTTAATCTGTTTCCGAATCTGACAATTTTGGAAAATATCACTCTTGCTCCTGTAAAAACAGGCCAGATGACAGCGGAAGAAGCCGAAAAGAAAGCAATGGAACTGTTAGAGCGTGTTGGCTTAAGTGACAAGGCAAAGGCTTATCCGGATACCTTATCCGGAGGACAAAAGCAGCGTATCGCTATTGTTCGTGCTCTTGCCATGAACCCGGAAATTCTATTGTTTGATGAACCGACTTCGGCCTTAGACCCGGAGATGGTCGGTGAAGTGCTTTCCTTAATGCAGGACTTGGCAAAGGATGGTATGACCATGGTAGTCGTTACTCACGAGATGGGCTTTGCAAGAGAGGTTGCAAACCGTGTGATGTTCTTTGATGAGCAGATTATCAAAGAAGAAGGTACGCCGGAAGAGATTTTTGACCATCCGAAGAGTGAAAGGCTGCAGAGCTTTTTGGCGTGTATTAAATAGATATTTAGCTCATTAATTGTTTTTTTTAAGTCTATATCAGAGAAAAAGAGATGCTTCCTAATTTTCTTTCTTCGGATGTACACGTGTAAGAAGTTCTATTATCCATATAGATAAGTTTTCTATTGTTTACGCGCCGCATCGTAGCGGAGTCCATTCCGCACGATGCTGAAAATGACATCGTGTCATTTTCGCGCTGTATACAGAAATATGGATAAAGAACTTCTAACGCGTTCCCAAACGAAAAAGAAAATTAGGAAGCATCTCTTTTTCTCTCAATATACACTTTGAAAAACAATTACTGTAGCAAAATACTAGCCTCCCGGGGCTTACAAAGCTTTAAAAGCTATATTTAGCTTCCTAAATTATTTTCAT
>CAMGET010000181.1 GCA_946055175.1 uncultured Roseburia sp. | reverse complement strand
GTCAACTTCAGCGGAGAAAGCGTAATCGACCGTAGCTTCCGGATATGTCGTAGTTTCTGCATACGCACCACCCTCTAGCTCGTATAGTTCATTGATACCGTTGTAATAAAAATCCTCCTCACGTTCAATTCCCTCTTCATTATAGTAAGTCAAACTGATACAATTCAGAAATCTGTCATCCCGGTCTCCGGAAGCATTCCAAATTTGATAAATTCCAAGATTTCCTGCATTGAAATCCTGCATCATTGCATCTGCAATCACATTGATTTCTTCTTCATCAAACCGGTATTCAAAGTAATTCTGATGTTCATCGTAAAGGCCGATATATCCTGTCAAAAATTGATTTGTACTGTAGTTATCACCCAATAGATGTTTTTTCATCCGTTCCGGATTCAGCTCCAGTTCCATCACTTTTCCGCTTACAAGTTCATTATTACACGGGTCTTTTGTGTCGAGCGGGAGGAGATATCTTCTTCTAAAAGAGGTTCCATCAGTAAGTTTGTAATAAAATTCTGCATATCCGGTAGCTTCTCCATTTTCATCTGCAGCAAGATTTCTCTCTTTGCTCTCCAGTGCCTGTTTATGCAGGACAAACATTTCCTTAAGTGTTTCCCCCTCAAAACGAATCGGATAATCTAAATCGACATATGCATATGCTACCTCTTCTGCGTCCGGGATATGCTTTTCAATTCCGAACAAATCTAACTTCAGGCTGCCTGTAACCCCTAAAATAATTAACAGAACACACGCCCCTTCCAGTAAGATATGCTTCTTAAAAACACGGAAATTCTTCTGCATTAACATCTCCGCCCCAAAGAACCCTATGATTGCCAGAAACATACTGCATCCTAAGACAAACCGGAAAGTTCTGTCGCTTTGCGTAGTTGCATGAAATAGCAGTTCTGAAATAATCAGTCCGCCGGCCAAACCGCCCAGTATTCCGACTCCCCATCTGAACACAGGTTTCATAAAGGAAACGGACACGATATCTCCTGCCGTCTCAAGCTGACGTTTCCGGTAAAACAGATAAGCCACTACCAGAAGAAATACTGCTGCCAGTGCATAAACCGCTACCACGCCGCCACCTTTTACAGTTATATCGTCAATCATCTTTGTTGTCCGGTTATAGACCGTATCGGCAGAAACCTGATTGTTCAAATAATACAGTGGAGAGAGGATAAAGGATTTTCTCTCTATCCAATGATCCACCATTCCATAAATGATGCGCTCAATCAAATGCTCCACTAAATACCAGACTCCCACATACAGGTAGTTACCAATCAGACAGTAAATTGGCAGAACCAGCAATTGTCCGGTCAACATTGCACAGACTATCGCAAATGCTACCGCAAAAAAAGTAATTCCAAGCTGAAGTAATAATCCATAAAATAGAATATCCAGCCTTGTTACATTGCAGCTGATTCCGACAAATATGGAAATAATAAATACAGCCACATCAATCACGGATAAAATACCAAATGCTGATATAAAATTCGTACAAAATAACTCCAGCCTGGTCACCGGCAAAGCATGGATTCCATTGGCATTCTTTGCAGTAAATAAGTAAGAAAAAACTGCCATGACTGCAACCGTTGCAAAGAAAAAGAGTACTCCGGAATAAGTCATCTGATTAAAGCAACTCGCCACCGCGGAAAGTTGCCTGCTGATTCCAAATTCGCCATAATAAGAGTTCATGGTCATTCGCTGATACAGATTAATCGGTCCCAGTGCAAGCATAAAAATCAGATAACCAATCCACAATGGCCAGAACTGCGTTATGTTTTTCTTAAAAATAGTTTTATTAAAACAGGATATCTTTGATTTCATAATCTGCGCCTCCCATTTCATAAATAAAGATTTCTTCCAAAGTAAGCGGCAGCACATCTACTACAGCAGGATTTTCTGCCAGCAGATAGTTTTCTGCTTCCTTCGGGTTCCCTTTTACAATCAGGGTATACACACGTCCTGTATTTGACATATGTATCACGTCAAACTGCTCCGGTAATTTTGGAACACCACTTGCGCATGCTACCTGTATTTTTGAAATATTCCCTTGCAAATCACTTAAGGAACGTTCAATCATAATCTGTCCCTTATGCATAATTCCCACATGGTCACATACATCCTCCAGTTCGCGGAGGTTATGGGAAGATACCAAAACCGTCATCTCCCGCTCTGCCACTTCAGACATTAGAATACTCCAGACCTGCCTGCGCATAACCGGGTCCAGTCCGTCTACCGGTTCATCTAAGATTAAAACTTCCGGTTTGCAGCAAATGGCAAGCCAGAAGGCAACCTGTTTTTGCATGCCCTTTGAAAGTCTCCGGATACTGCGTTTTACATCAATCGTCGGAAAATAATCTTTCATGCGTTCAAACAATTTTTCATCAAAGTTTTTGTAGATTCCCTTATAAAATCGTTTCATTTCCAACGTATCTGCCTGTAAAAAATAAAACAGTTCATCCGGAATACAGACAATTTTTTCTTTGATTTCACGGTTCTCATATACCGGCTTCCCGTCAATCAGTATTTCGCCTGCATCTGCCCGGTATACACCGGTCAGATGTCGAATCAGTGTAGATTTTCCTGCCCCGTTCGGTCCTACCAATCCATAAATATTTCCCTTTTCCACATGCATGTTAACGCCGTTTAGCGCTTTGAATTTATCAAAAGACTTATAAAGTCCGTTTACCTCTATCATGCTTCCACTCTCCCCTCTGCCACCTTTTCTATTCTGTCACATAAAACTTCCTTGGGAACCTCCAGATAGATAAGTTCTGTTACCAACCCGTCAAATTCATCCAACAGCTCCTTGTGTCTGTCATCGTAAATATTCTCCCGTTTTGCCACAAAAGACCCTTTTCCTACGACTGTATAAATATATCCTTCGCTTTCAAGGTCACGATACGCCCTTTGTATTGTATTTGGGTTAATAGCGAGCTGAGAGGCCAGTTCACGCACAGAAGGCAGCTTATCACCTGCGTTTAACGCTCTTTTTACTACAAGCTTCCGTAATCCCTCTTTAATTTGTTCATATATCGGTTTTGCATCTCTGTAATTTAACTGAATCAAAAAGCAAACCTCCCATCCGTATTATCTGTACTATCTATTTTAGTACACTTAATATAGCATAAGAGGTTTTCTCATTCAATAAAGATAATCCTATGAAATTATTAATTTTTCTTTAATCCTAGCCAAGATATGCGCATATCAGCTTAAAGGTATTCTTCACCCCATCCTTATGACTTCTCTCATAGCCATGGGATGCATACACCCCGGAACCGATTAAACCATGCCGGATATCATATCCTGCAGTAAGTGCCACATCTGCGTCAGATCCATAGTATGGATATACATCTACCGCAAAATCAATGTCATTTTCTTTTGCTGCTTTAATAAGTCCTGTCACAACATCATAGTTATATGGTCCGCGGCTGTCCTTCGCACAAATGGAAACCTGTGTTTCGTCGCAGGATAAACCATCTCCGACGCAGCCCATATCAACCGAAATCACTTCTGTGACACCATCCGGAATAGATGCTGCTCCGCCGTGACCGACTTCTTCATATACGGTAACATGATGATAAATCATACGCTCCGGTTCTACTTTTTCTTCTTTTAGATACTTTGCATAACCAAGTAAAATGCCAACGCTTAACTTGTCATCTAAGAAACGGCTCTTAATATAGCCGGAATCTGTCACAACAGTTCTTGGGTCAAAACAGACTACATCACCTGCCATAATGCCAAGCTTTTCCACATCTTCTTTGCTCTTTACTTTTTCATCCAAAACAACTTCCATGGCATCATATTTCCGTTTTTCTTCATTGTAATCCCCATTCACATGAATTGATGCATTATTCAACTGGAAGGTTCCCTCGTATTTTCCGGAAAATCTGGTGTACACACGACAATTTTCCGCTTCGGCATTATTGGCATTCATGCCGCCGATTGGTGATACTTTTAATCTGCCATTGCCTTTGATTTCAGTGACCATAGCGCCTAGGGTATCAATATGCGCCTCCAGCATAACAGCATCTTTTTTCTTCTTTCCTCCAATTGCTACCAGTACACCGCCTTTTACCGTAAGCTGCGGTTCATAGCCTAATGCACGATACTCTTCCATCACATAGTCCGCTACTTCTTTCGTAAAGCCGGATGGACTGTCGATTGCAAGAATCTTTTTTGTTTCCTCTACGATATAATCTACATATTTTTTCGTTTTCATTTTCTCTACTCCTTTTTTATCATAAGAAAAGCTGCTAAATTTCC
>CAMGET010000180.1 GCA_946055175.1 uncultured Roseburia sp. | reverse complement strand
CAGGCGGAAATCAAACGTTTGACAGAATGGATTGAAAAATGGAAAAACACGCCTACAAAGGTGGCGGCAACCCGCTCCAAACGAAAAGTCATCGAGCATATGATAAAAATTGAAAAACCCCGCCGCTTTGACACAAAGGCGTTTCAGGCACAGTTTACCCCTCGCATTACCAGTTATACGGATGTTTTGACGACAAAAAAACTGCAAATCGGGTACGAAGAAGTATTAAGTACAGTTTCTTTTCAGGTAAAAAAGGGAGAACGCATTGCTGTCATCGGTGCGAATGGAAAGGGAAAATCAACCCTGCTTAAAACAATTGTAGGCCAGATTCCGGCACTTGGTGGAAGCTTTCAGTTCGGACAGGATGTAGAGTGGGGATACTTTGACCAGCATTCCGCAGTAGAGCGAAATGTGGACCCACAGCTAACTGTTATCGAGGATTTTTGGAATGAATATCCGTCTTTAAAAGAAGTGGAAGTGCGTCAGGCATTGGGAAGCTTTTTGTTTACCCAGGAAGAAGTATATAAAAAACTGGGACAGCTATCCGGGGGAGAAAAAGTTCGCTTAGCATTATGTAAAATGTTTAAAAAGCGGCCGAATTTTTTGATTCTTGACGAGCCGACAAACCATATGGATTTAGTCGGGAAAGATGCACTTGGAAAAATGCTTGAAAATTATACCGGAACGGTGCTTTTTGTATCCCATGACCGTTACTTTATCAAAGAAATTGCAACCGGAATCCTTTCTTTTGAAGAGGATGGTGTTCGGTTTTATTCATGTGGATATGAAGAATACTTAGAACAGAAGCAGGGTAATTCTTTGACGAACTCACATGAAAAAGTGGTACCTGCAAAACCGGCATTGAAGGCACCGACCTTAAACGATGTTTTTGATAAGAAAACATACTACAATCCGGGGAAAATAGAAGCAAGACTGAAAAAGCAGTTGGAAAAGTATGAAAAACAGTTGGCGGAAAGTGAGGAACATCTGGCAGAATTAAAGCTTAGGCAGATGGATCCGGAACTAGCCTTAGACTATACGAAGCTTATGGAATTAGAGGAACTTATTCATAAGGAGGAACAGAATCAGGAAAGTTTACTGGAACGCATGTATGAGGTGGAATTAGAACTAAATGAAGGGTAGGTGATGCGTATGTTGCAGGTAAAGAATTTAACAATCACACACTTGAAAGATAACCGGGTGCTTTTGGACCAATTCAATCTCACAATCAATCCGGGGGATAAAGCAGCAATCATCGGAGAGGAAGGCAATGGAAAGTCTACGCTGCTGAAATTGATTTATGACGAAAAAATGGTAGAGGATTACATTGAGTATTCCGGTGAAATCATTCGAAACAATATGCGGATGGGCTATCTGGCACAGGAATTGACGGCGGAAGAAAAAGAGATGAGCGTTTATGAGTTCATGTGCCAAATGCCTTTGTTTTTTGAAACGACACCGAAGGAACTGGCAGAGGTGTCACGTTTCCTTCAGATTCCGGCTGAAACTTTTTACGAGGAACAGCAGATGGGAAAGCTTTCCGGCGGCGAGAAAATTAAGGTGCAGTTGGCCAGGATGATTTTAAGCAAACCAAATCTCTTGTTGTTGGATGAGCCATCAAATGATTTGGATATTGAAACCGTGAAATGGCTGGAAACGTTTATCCGGGAAACAGAGCTGCCGATTCTATACATTTCCCATGATGAAGTGTTGCTCGAAAACACAGCAAATATGATTGTCCATATCGAACAGGTAAAACGGAAAATGGAGTCCAGAGCAACTGTTTTAAAGTCCTCCTATCGGGACTATGTGGAGAATCGGACTGCAAGTTTATCCAAACAGGAGCAGTTGGCACGAAAAGAGCGTAGCGATTACCGGAAGCAGCAGGAAAAGTTTTTGCAGATTAGACAGCGGGTGGAACATGAACAGAATGTCATCAGCAGGCAGGACCCGGCTGGCGGCAGACTGCTAAAAAAGAGCATGCACAGAATCAAGGCATATGAAGCCCGCTTTGAGAAAGAATACGAGAATATGACAGAGATTCCGGAGACGGAGGATGCGATTTTTATCAAATTCGGTGAAAAGGCAGGCATAGCGGCAGGAAAAACAGTGCTGGAGTATACATTACCGAAACTTACGGTTGAGGGACGGACACTGGCAGAGAATATCACATTAAATATTCGTGGACCGGAAAAAGTATGTATTATAGGTAAGAACGGATGCGGAAAGACGACACTGCTTCGGGAAATTGCGGAAAAAATGCAAAGCAGGACGGATATTAAGGTGTCCTATATGCCGCAGAATTATGAAGAACTGCTGGATATGGAGCAGACACCGGTAGAGTTTCTTACGGAGACCGGAGATAAGGATGAAATCTCTAAAATCCGGACCTATTTAGGAAGTATGAAATATACAGCTGATGAAATGGGGCACAAAATCGGAGATTTATCGGGTGGTCAGAAGGCGAAACTGCTGCTTCTTAAGATGAGTATGTCGGGAAGCAATGTCTTGATTTTGGATGAGCCGACCAGAAATTTTTCTCCATTGTCCAATCCGGTGATTCGTAATATGCTGCGTGGCTTTGGAGGAGCAATTTTAACGGTGTCCCATGACAGAAAATATATTGGGGAAGTGGCTACGAAAGTGTATGAACTTACCGAGCAGGGACTTGTGGTAAGAGAAGATTTGGGTTCTGAGTAGAACAGGAGGATAAGAAAAATGAGTACAATTGTTACCTTGAAAAAAGGCGAGGGACGTACTATCAAAGCAGGTGGTGCATGGATTTTTGATAATGAGATTGATACCATCACAGGAAGCTTTAAAAATGGCGAAGTGGTTATCGTTAGAGATTTTGATGGATATCCAATGGGAAAAGGCTTTATTAACCAAAATTCTAAAATCAGAGTTCGCATGCTGACCCGTAAAGCGGAGCAGGAGGTGGATGAAGCTTTCCTTACTATGCGTGTCAAAAATGCGTGGGAATACCGGAAGCAGGTGATGCATGGCGGCAACACAGGGGAATACACAGATTTGAATTGCTGCCGTGTCATTTTTGGCGAGGCGGATTTTTTACCGGGTCTCACCGTGGACAAATATGCAGATGTTTTGGTTGTGGAATGTCTTGCACTTGGAATGGAGCAGTTTAAAGAATTTATCGTATCACAGCTCGTTGCATGTATGAAGGAAGATGGATTTGAGATTCGTCTGGTATATGAACGAAGTGATGCAAGAGAGCGTGACAAGGAAGGCCTGCCACGATTTAAAGGCGTCATTTGGAGTACGGATGATACGCTTTTGGCAAGACGGGGAATCAACGATTTTGGAAAGGAAAATGCCTGCCCGATAGGGAATGTGGAAATTGTTGAAAACGGTGTTCACTATATGGTAGATGTGGTAAGTGGACAAAAAACAGGATTTTTCTTAGACCAGAAGTACAACAGGCTTGCTATGCAGCGCATTTGCAGACCAAAGCCGGGGCAGGGTATGAGAGTTCTGGATTGTTTTACACATATGGGAACCTTTGCGCTGAATGCAGGAATTGCCGGAGCAACAGAGGTAACAGGGCTTGATATCTCAGAATTTGCGGTGCAGCAGGCAACAGAAAATGCAAGAAGAAATGGACTTTCTGATACGGTAAAATTCCGGTGTGCAAATGTCTTAGATGAGCTTCCGAAGCTTGCGGCTGCAGGAGAGAAGTACGATGTAGTGATTCTGGATCCTCCTGCCTTTACAAAATCCAGAGAAGCAACAAAAAATGCGATTAAAGGTTATCGTGAAATCAATATGAAAGGGCTGAAACTGGTAAAAGACGGAGGCTATTTTGCAACCTGTTCCTGCTCCCATTTTATGACGCAGGAGCTTTTGACAAAGACTGTGAAGGAGGCTGCAAAGGCAACTCACAAGCGCCTTCGACAAATTGAATTCCGTACACAGGGACCGGATCACCCGATTTTATGGGCGGCAGATGAGAGCTACTATTTAAAGTTTTTCATTTTCCAGGTAGTAAACGAACATTGACATGTTTGCTGGAAAGGTAGTATTTGACAAATTTTCAAAAAGAGCATAAAATCAATATAGAAACAGAGCGCCCGCCCACAAGGTGGGTTAGCTCCCTAGGTTGACAAATAGCCTATCCCAGTTTGCCAAAGTTGAGGGTTAGGCTATTTTTATTTTCGCTTATTAATCCTATCAATATAGGTAAGCAATGCTACTAAGAACGAACCGAAAAGAATTAACAAGGTTAAAACTTGGTATGTATCCATTCGCATCACC
>CAMGET010000179.1 GCA_946055175.1 uncultured Roseburia sp. | reverse complement strand
TGTCCCCTGCTCCTGCAAGCATCTGGATGCAAGATGATAAGGACTGACAGAAAGCCCCGTTCCAATTGTCACAAAACTCTCTGCATAATTACGTGTCTCGCCGTCTGTATCCTTATAGTCACCTGCCATAAAGCTGTTTTTTAAAATATTGCTGACGCCCTCTTTTGTCTGGTAATCTTCATATTCCAATGTTTCAAACTGGAAGATATAGTTCTCATCAAAAAAGTTTCGCGGATCCATACAGTATGCAATATAAGCAGGTGATGCACAAACCCAGTTTGCCCCGTCAAAGCCATACCACTGATTTGTTTCCCAGTCATACGCTCTGGTATCTGTTGACTTTCTGGCATCATTTACCACATTCTGTACGAGGTTTCTGCCAATCACACTCTCATTTTCAATCACATAATTCCAGTCAAGTCCCGTTACTACCGGAACAAACTGCCAGTTTGGATATTTCTTGTGTAATGCAAGTAAGCCGGTACAATAGCTATCCGGGAATCCTGCATCCTTAAGGCTTTGGACAAACGCTTCATCCGTTATCTCCGGGGTGCCGGTTTCCGGCGTCTCCTTCGGTTCTTCCGGTGTCACAGGTTCAACCGGATTTACATAGTCCCCGCAAATCCAACCTTCAAAGTTTTCCCCTTCTTTGGTAAAGCTAATTCTATACCAGGTCTTCTGATTTTGTAAGATAGTCTCTTCTAATATATGAACAATCTGTCCGACATATACCTTCGTTACTACTGAATAACCGGTCCCGGCACCTGACCGGACGTTTACAGCCGTCGTCGCATTCGCCACATTTCCCATAAGAGGCTGTTCTTCCTGATTTTCTGATTGTTCTGCTATTTCAGAGGTATCCCCGCTATTCTCTGTGCCACTCACCACCGGCTCTGTATTCTCTGTGTCAGCTTTTCCGGCCACCGGTGAGAAAATAATCATTCCGGCTACTGCGAATATAGCAATCTTTTTCACTCTGCATCTATACCGCCCTATAAATTCTGCGATTTTTCTCTTCATGTATTCCTCCAATAATAAATCACATTTCTTGTTATATGTCTTCTTTGTAAACCAATTTGTTGCATTTCTTTAGCCTAAAAGTCCTATTTTATTATAGAAGAATCCACAGATAGCGTCAACCTAAATGTAGTAGTTTTGATAAAAAAAGTACTATATTTAGCGTGTTATAGATGACAGCCAGAGAATCACTGCCATCACCCCGATTCCTCCACATAACACACCGACATTACATGTTTCCGGATTGATTCCCATTAAAAAAAGAATTCCCCCAGCCAGAATAGAAGCTGTAATAAATGCAAGCACACCGTTTACCAAAAAGTGTTCATAATCTTTCTTTTTTAACATTGCTTTTTCTCGCTTTCCTTTTTCTCACGTTTCACTTGCCTTTATTATCTATTTTTACTGTCCCATAAACCGTACTCTTCTCTTTCTCGCAATCCGGGCGTAAAAAAAGCCCAAACACAGATTTCTTCCATGTTTAGGCTTTTCCCACACACTCACCCTATATGAGAAACCATTTCTTTTCCATCATATGCTCTACCCGCTTTAAATTCACATCGGAATGTTCCACTTCTCTGGAAAAACGGTAAACCAAATCGACGCATTCATCCAAGTCCAGTGTTTTCTCATTTTTCACCCATCTTGCCATCCAAAGCTCCCGTATCATGAAGCTAAGGTATACCGCCATCTGTGCCTTTGCAAAAATCTCTCCATCATAGACAGCTCCCGGAAAATAAGTAAACAGAAAGTACACCAAAAGTTGCTCTAGCCTGATTTCCATTTCAGGATGCTCTTTCATCCAGTCCCGGAACGCTTCCTCTATTTTCTGATATACTTTCTCGCCCTTTGCATATAGGATTGTCTCCGTCTCATGAAGCAGCAGTTCCCAGTTTTCCCGAAGCAGCTCCAGGCAGTACAACCGGTCAAATAATGGTTCCGACATCGGAATGTTGATTTTCTCTAAATAATTCTTAGCATACACCTTTGCCCTGTCCCCGCGGTATTTTTCTATCACATCCGAACATGCAAACATTTCCTGTCTGTTAATCCGCCCCTGCATATCGTGTGCCATTCCAAGCACCTGCAACGCTCTGGTTCGAATTGAAAGTGTCCGGTTCTGCAAGATTTTTATCATTTCCTCGCGGGCATCCTCTAAGATGGAGAAGAAAAACGGATCAAAATCCTCGTACTCTTCTTCGCCCTCTTTTTCAAAGCTTAAAAAGGTGACCGGGCTTTTCCGTTCCATTAACATCCGGGCTACCACCGGGCAGGAGATAGATAAGCTGATTTCTCTGACCCCTTCAAACTCTTCCACATGTCTTGGATATCTTCTGCAGGTTTTACACAGGCTCTCTTCTCCTAACGCCACGTACATCTCGCACAGATTTTTCTCATTTAAAAATGCGCATCGCTTTTCTGCATCCTGACGGAAAGTCCCTTTTAACCAACAAACAGAGGTGTGCATTTTGGGCATAAATTTCCCTCGCACACCTCTGTACTTTTTCAAAGACTTTTTATCAATTACGATTTGCCAGCCTGCGCAGCAGGTATCCTCACACTTGTCTGCAGCGCAATGAAATTCTTTATAATAATCCGGTATTGTATATATCATGGTGTTCCCTTTCTATGCTCATGGGAACATTATACAATTCAAAGCTTAAAAAATCAAATTTACCGTTTCCTAAGCCCCTCATCCTTTGTATGCTTCTTCTTACTAAAAATAGAACCGGCATTTTTTTGCCAGTCCTACTTTTGTCCTCTTATGCGGCACCGCCGCGCATATTGCTGCGGTGCTCCTGTGCCTGTCTTAATTCCTCTAAAATTCTTCTCTCTTCGCTGGTCACATTCCTTGGCACCTGAATCTGAATGATTACATATTCATCCCCATGTACCGCCTTGTCGTTCATAGAAACAATGCCCTTATTTTTGATGCTGATTTTACTTCCCGATTGTGTTCCCGCTGGAATCTTGCATACCACCATCCCATACAACGTCCGAAATCTTGCTTCTCCACCTAAAACGGCCGTTGTATACGGAATACTTTCCGTAATATAGATATCTTTTCCTACCCGTTTATAACCTGCTTTTTCATTGATATGAACCTTAAGTAAAAGGTCTCCTCCGTTTTGGCCCTGACCTTTTAATCTTACGCTCTGACCTTCATCAATGCCCGCGGGGATATGCACCTTTAATGGCTGTTTTGCATTCCCTTCAAAATGCAGAACCTTATCACAGCCAAAAACTGCCTCTTCGAATTCTATGGTGATATCGGAATACACATTTTTGCCTTTGGTATATTCAAAAACATCATCATCCTGAAAGCCTCTTCGAAAATGTCCGCCAAAAGAACCTCCGTGGAACATATCACCAAACAGGTCTCCGAAAATATCATCCATATTCTGTCCATTGCTGCTGTAATGGTATTCCCGATAAGTACCACCATTTCCAAATGGATTGGACTGTTCACCCGGGTCGCTTCCCATGCTGCCGTCAAAAGCTGCCATACCAAACTGGTCATACAGCTTCCGTTTTTCACTGTCACTTAGGATGTTATATGCTTCGGTTACTTCTTTAAACCGCTGTTCTGCATTCTTATCGCCGGGATTGGTATCCGGATGATATTTTTTTGCAAGCTTACGATAGGCACTTTTTATCTCTTTTTCCGTTGCGCTCTTTTTTACTCCGAGCACTTCATAAAAATCTCTTTTTGCCATAAGATTCACCTCACTTTTTAACGAGTTTCCTATAGAGTGAAAAAAGCGGGAATCTCTGATTCCCTCAGAACATTCCCGCTTTTGCCCTCTTAGCCTTCAATCGTAATATACCGGTTTTCTTCTACTGCCGGTTTTGCTTCCTTTTTTGGAACCATCACCTTTAAGATACCATCCTCAAATCTTGCCTTGATATCCTCCTGTTCAAGCTGTTCGCCTACATAGAAGCTTCTGCTGCAGGAACCGGAATATCTTTCTTTCCGGATGTATTTTCCGTTTTCATCCTTTTCCTCTCTCGTGGTATTGGTCTTTGCTGATATGGTCAGATAGCCATCCTTAAGTTCTGCCTGAACATCTTCTTTTTTATACCCCGGAAGGTCAATGTCGAGTTCAAAGCCTGCGTCCGTTTCCTTAATATCCGTTCTCATAACGTTTATATTTGTATTGCTTCTCGCCGGACGTTTGAAATCATCAAAAAATGTGTCAAATAAATCTTCTCCAAAAATACTAGGTACTAACATAAGTCATTCCTTCATTCTTTTT
>CAMGET010000178.1 GCA_946055175.1 uncultured Roseburia sp. | reverse complement strand
GTGAATTGTGAAAATCCGCATAAAAAAGCTGGAAAAAACTGTGAAATTATAACAAATATACAAAAATAAATCAAAAAGTGTTGAATATATAAACAAATTGATGTATAGTCAAATTACGAAAACGATTAAGTTATGAGAGAGGGAAACGACATGGTATCAATGAAGGACATTTCAAAGGCCTGTGGCGTTTCGGTAGCAACGGTGAGCAAAGCGTTAAATGATCACAAGGATATTGGTGAGGATACAAAGGAACGTATCCGCCAAGTCGCTAAGGAAATGGGGTATTCTCCAAATTCTGCAGCAAAAGCGCTGAAAACGAACAGAACCAATAACATTGGCGTCTTATTTGTGGATGAAGCACAGAGCGGTCTTACACATGACTACTTCTCTTATGTATTAGACAGTTTCAAACGTACTGCAGAAGAACATGGTTATGATATTACATTTATTAATTGTAATAAGACCAGGGAGAATCGGATGTCCTATTTAGAACATGCGAGGTACAGAGGATTCGATGGTGTTGTCATTGCCTGTATTGATTTTGCAGAACCGGAAGTAATCGAACTCGTAAATAGCAACATACCGATTGTAACAATCGACTACTTGTTTAATAACCGCATGTCGGTATTTTCCGACAACATAAAAGGAATGCGGGATTTGATGACGTATCTTTACGAAATGGGACATCGGAAGATTGCATACATTCATGGCGCAGATTCGGCAGTTACCCAGGCACGTGTATCTTCTTTTTATAAGACGGCGGAGGAACTTGGAATTGAGGTTCCAGATAAATATGTAAAAGAAGCCGCATACAGAAGCACGAGGGACAGCTATAAACGAACCTGTGAATTGTTGGATTTAGATAATCCACCAACCTGTATTTTGTACCCGGATGATTTCGCAAGCTTCGGCGGAATCAATGCAATCAAAGAGAGAGGGCTTCGAATTCCGGATGATATTTCTGTTGCAGGCTATGATGGTATCCGGGTAGGCAGACATATTGAACCGAAACTTACGACGGTAAAGCAGGATACGGATGCAATCGGTGCGAAAGCCGCAGAAAGTCTGATTCATTTGATTGAACAACCGAAAACCACATTGATTGAACAAATTGTGGTGAAAGGTGAGGTCTACGAAGGGAAGACAGTAAAGAAACTTTAAATTTGGCATCATTATTATGGGATCATAATAAAAATATAAATGCAAAAACAAAATGTAATGTTTAAAGGGAGGAAACCAAAATGAGGAAAAAATTATTAAGTTCATTGTTAGCATTAACAATGGTAGTTACTATGTTTGCAGGTTGTGGTGGCGGAAGTGGCACACAGACCAGTGGCGACTCACAGGCACCATCAACAACATCAGCAGAGAAACAGGAAGAAGTTGCAGCAACTGCTGAAGAAGGAAAAGTTTTAAATATTTATTGCTGGAACGAAGAATTCAAATCACGTGTAACCGCTCACTATCCGGGATATTCTGAGGTAGATGCTACTCATGGTAAAATTGGTGATATCGATGTTGTATGGAATATTACTCCAAATAAAGATAATGCATATCAGAACAACTTAGATGAAACTTTATTAAAACAGGATTCGGCAGCTGCGGATGATAAGATTGATATCTTCTTAGTAGAAGCTGACTATGCTTTAAAGTATGTTGATACTCCATATACAATGGCAGTTTCTGATTTAGGCATCACAGATGCTGATTTAGCAAATCAGTTTCAGTATACGAAGGATGTTGTTACAGATTCTAACGGCGTATTAAAGGGGCTTTCATGGCAGGGCTGCCCGGGCGCATTATTCTATAACCGTGAAGTAGCAAAAGAAGTTCTTGGAACAGATGATCCTGCAGAAGTTCAGAAATACCTTTCTGACTGGGATACCTTTAATAAAACAGCTGAAACAATGAAAGCAGCCGGATATTATATGACAGCTACTGTAAACGATACTTACAGAACCTATTCTAACAATGTATCTTCTAAGTGGGTTGTTGATGGAAAAGTTGTAATTGATGACAACATTATGAAATGGGTAGAAGACTCTAAGAAATTAGTAGATGGTAAAATGACAGGAACAGCAGATCTTTGGAGTGATGACTGGAGCGCAGGCTTCTATCCGGACGGAAAAGTATTCTGCTACTTTGGACCGGCTTGGTTCATTAATTTCAGTATGGCAGCAGATGTTGAAGGTTCTGTTGGTTACAATGGTGGCTGGGCAGCAACAGAAGGTCCACAGGGCTTCTTCTGGGGTGGTACATGGATTTGTGCAGCAGCAGGTACCGATAACGTAGAAACGATTAAAGATATCATGCTGAAATTAACAACTGATGAAACTATCATGAAAGAAATCGTAGTTCAGGATGATGACTTCGTAAACAACAAACCGGCTATGGAAGCTATGGCAGCAGATACAAGCTACTCAAGCAAGATTTTAGGCGGACAGAATCCACTTGCTATGTACTGTGCAGGTGCCGGAAAGATAGATTTAAGTAACCTTTCTGCATATGATCAGGGATGTAATGAGGAATTCCAGAAAGCAATGAAGAACTACTTTGAAGGAAATGCAACTTTAGATGAAGCATTAGATATTTTCTATAAAGCAGTTACAGAAAAATATCCGGATTTAAGCTACTAATTAGAAGTGCTCATAAATAGGTGTGAGTAAGTAAGAGCCATGCCTGTCGAACCTAAGTAGGCAGGCATGGCTTTCCTTTTATCTTAACCAATAAAGGGGGATGTCATGATATGAAAAAAAGAAGCAAGGCGGTTCGGTATAATAAATGGGGATATATTTTTTTGATACCATTTTTCCTGGTGTATATCGTATTTCAGCTGATACCGCTGTTTACAACCATTTATAACAGTTTTTTTGAAAATTACAGATCCGGCTTAATGCAGATTGGACCAAACTTTGTTGGTTTAGAGAATTATACGAAATTGTTTACCGGTGGAGATATTTGGCAATATGCAAAAAACACGATGGTTATGTGGCTGATGTGTTTTATACCGCAGATTTTATTGTCGTTGATTTTGGGGGCATGGTTTTCGGATGTAAGACTTCGCTTAAAGGAAGCAGATTCTTTAAGACTGTTATTTATTTGCCAAATCTGATTATGGCATCAGCATTCTCTATGCTGTTTTTTACTCTGTATTCAGAGGGCGGACCAATTAACTCACTGCTTCTTCAGATAGGGCTTGTTGATGAACCGTTTAAATTTTTCTCTCATGTATGGAGCAGTCGTAGTTTAATCGCATTTATGAACCTCTTAATGTGGTTTGGTAATACGACAATTTTGTTGATGGCAGGTATGATGGGAATCGATACTTCCTTATTTGAAGCAGCGGAAGTAGACGGAGCAACTTCGACACAGACCTTCTTTAAGATTACATTACCGTTACTTCGTCCGATTTTAGTATACGTAATGGTTACATCTTTAATCGGTGGTTTGCAGATGTTTGATGTACCACAAATTTTAACAGATGGTAGCGGTGAACCGATGCGTTCAACTATGACACTGATTATGTTCTTGAATAAACATTTGTATAGTAAGAATTATGGTATGGCCGGTGCACTTTCCGTGATTTTATTTATCATTACAGCAATTTTAAGTTTAGTGGTATTTAAAGTAACCGGAAATGATAAGCGAAAAGCATAGGAGGCATATATGAAAAAAGAAAATGGCTTGAAGCAGGGATTGGGAATTCATACCAGAAGAACAATTGCATATGTGACACTCACTATTATTACCTTTTTCTGCTTATTCTGGTTTTATGTATTATTTATTAACGCAACACGTTCAAATGGTGAACTGCAGTCCGGATTCACATTCATTCCGAGCTCACACTTATTGGAGAATTGGGAGAACCTGGTAGAAGGAACGATTCCGGTGTGGAGCGGTTTGATTAACAGTTTGATTGTGTCTACATGTAGTGCAGCACTGAGTGTTTATTTTTCGACTATGACCGCTTATGCGATTCATGCATATGACTTTAAGTTTAAGCAACAGATTTTTGCTTTCATCTTAATGATTATGATGATTCCGACACAGGTTACAGCACTTGGTTTCATTAAGTTGGTATCGAATCTGAAATTGGAGGATTCATTTATTCCACTGATTGTGCCTACTATTGCAGCTCCTGTTACTTTCTTTTATATGAAGCAGTATATGGACAGCACGCTGCCGCTTCCTTTGATAGAAGCAGCAAGAATTGATGGCTCCGGAGAATTTCGGACTTTTAACAGTATTGTTCTTCCGCTTATGAAACCGGCAATCGCGGTTCAGGCA
>CAMGET010000177.1 GCA_946055175.1 uncultured Roseburia sp. | reverse complement strand
TCCTGCTGCTACGTCGCAGAGTGACGCAGAAGCGTTTTCTACGCAGCACGCCGTTGAACATAGCCATGTTCCTGCGCTACACACTGCTGTTTCTCCTATTCCCCGGCATGATGTTCGGTTTTAAGGTCGGCATGTTCGCCACCCTACTCTTCTCATGCAGCCTTCTGGGGATGCTGCTTGCCGATGCGACGCATGCGGCCCTCTGCTGTACCGCCGTGTGGTTTTCGCTGGGAGCCTGTATCATTGTTTACATCACAGCGCGAGAGATTCAACATGCACGCAGAGAACGCCGGTTGGCGAGGCTCTATCGCCCGGCAGAAAAGGAAAAGAAAAATTTCGCCGGCACAGAAATTGCAGGCAAAAAGTTGGGCGTTATCGGACTTGGCGCAATTGGTGTACTGGTAGCAAATGCTGCAACCCATCTTGGCATGGAGGTGTATGGCTATGACCCGTATATTTCCGTCAATGCTGCATGGAGCTTATCAAGAAGTGTAAAACATATCAGCAATGTAGAAGATATCTATAGAGACTGTGATTACATTACTATTCATGTTCCACTTTTAGAGAACACAAAGAAGATGATTTCTGAAAAAGCAATCACTATGATGAAACCAACAGCCATTGTATTGAACTTCGCAAGAGATTTATTAGTAGATGAAGAAGCTATGGTAAAAGCTTTGGCAGAAGATAAGATTAAAGCTTATGTTTCTGATTTTGCAAATCCGACAACGGTGGGTAAAAAAGGCTGTATCATTACACCACATCTTGGCGCATCTACAGCAGAATCTGAGGATAACTGTGCGATGATGGCTGTTCGTGAAATCAGAGATTATATGGAAAACGGAAACATTGTGCATTCCGTAAACTTCCCGGATTGCAGCATGGGTGCATGTATGACAGCAGGAAGAATCGGTATTTTACATCGTAATGTATCCGGTATGCTGGGACGCTTTACCGCAATCTTTGGTGAAGCTGGCATTAACATTGCCGGTATGGCCAATACTTCCAAGGGTGAGTATGCATATGCATTGTTAGACATTGACACACCGGTAACAGAGGAAGTATTAAAGAAATTAGAAGAAACAGAAGGAGTACTTCGTGTACGAAAGGTAAAATAAATGGCGAATATCAAACCATTTATAAGCATCAGACCAAATAGAGGGAAGGCAGCGAAAATCGCTGCCCTCCCTTATGATGTTTATAACAGAGAAGAAGCAAAGGAAGTTGTTGAGGCAAATCCGGATTCTTTTTTACGAATTGACCGTGCGGAAACCAATTTCCCGGACTCCGTGGATACCTATGCACCGGAAGTTTATGAAAAAGCAAAAGAACTGCTCTGGAAACGGGTAGAAGAGGGCGATTTTATCCGTGAGAACAAACGCTGCTTTTATATTTATGAACTGACCATGAATGGAAGGGTACAGACGGGAATTGTTGCCTGCGCTTCCATTGATGATTATCTGAACAATGTCATAAAAAAGCATGAGAATACCAGAGAAGAAAAAGAAATCGACCGGATTCACCATGTGGATATCTGTAGTGCCCAGACCGGACCGATTTTTCTGGCATATCGTGCCAATGCAGTGATTCAGGACATTGTAGCAAAAGTAAAAGAGCAGGAAGCAGAATACGATTTTGTTTCAGATGACGGCATCCGACACCGGGTATTTGTCGTCTTTCGGGACGAGCAGATTGCTGCTTTGGAAACAGCGTTTGCCGGAATCGGGGAGATTTATATTGCAGACGGTCATCACCGTTGTGCTTCTGCCGTAAAGGTTGGTTTAAAAAGAAGAGCAGCGCATCCGGATGATACGGGAGAAGAGGAATTTAATTATTTCCTATCCGTTTTGTTCCCGGATGAGGAGCTTTATATTATGGACTACAACCGCGTGTTAAAAGATTTAAACGGATATACACCGGAGGCATTTTATGCTGAGGTGGCAAAGCGTTTTGATGTGGAAGCATTAGAGGAGAAACAGGACAAGCATCCCCTTGAAAAAGGAAGCTTTACCATGTATTTAGAGGGACGCTGGTATCTGTGTAAAATAGGAAAAGAAGATATCCCGGATGACCCGGTAAAATCTCTGGATGTTTCCTTATTACAGGATTTATTACTGGAACCGGTGCTTGGCATCGACAATCCGAAAACCAATGCACGTATTGATTTTGTTGGTGGAATCCGCGGATTGGAAGAGCTGGTAAAGCGCTGTAAGGAAGATTGTAAGGTAGCCTTTGCCATGTATCCGACTTCCATTGGGGAACTGTTTGCAGTAGCAGATGCAGGACTTTTGATGCCGCCGAAGTCAACCTGGTTTGAACCAAAGCTTCGAAGCGGATTATTTATACATGAAATTGAGGAATAAAAGATGACAGAATTATTATTTGAAGCAACACAGTCGACGGAAGAACTGGCAATTATAGAAAACATGAAGGAAGTAGCGGAAAATCCGGGTATTCTGACAACTTATCTGGAGGGGATGATACCTAATCTGATTAGCTTTGCTTTGCAGGTGGTACTTGCAATTGTCATTTATGGAATTTCAGTCAAGCTGATTAAATGGGTGATTAAAATTGTACAAAAGGGCATGGAACGCCACGGCGTGGATACCGGTGTAAATCAGTTCTTATGTGCGATCATCAAATATGCTCTATATCTGATTTTGATTATGACGATTTTAAGCCTGTTTGGCATCGCAACGACTTCTGTGGTAGCAATACTTGGTTCAGCAGGAGTAGCAGTTGGTCTTGCACTGCAGGGAAGCCTTGCCAACTTTGCCGGAGGCGTTTTGATTTTACTGTTAAAACCGTTTAAAGTAGGAGACTATATTATACAGGGTGGTAACGAGGGAACCGTTTACGAAATTTCCATCTTCTATACAAAATTAAAAACCATCGACAATAAAGTAGTAGTAATTCCAAATGGAACGCTTTCCAATAATACCCTTACCAATGTTTCCTATCTGGAAAAACGAAGAGTGGATGTCGTTGTGGGTATTTCTTATGACGCGGATATTAAGCAGGCGAAGGATATTATCTACAAGCTGGCGCAAAGCGAAGCCTGCCGTCTGCCGGAAGAAGATGCCGTTGTCTTTGTGGATAATCTGGGGGCATCTTCTGTGGATATTGGAGTCCGTGTCTGGGTAAAAGCAGCAGATTATTGGGATGTAAAATGGCGTTTATTGGAAAATATCAAGTACGAATTGGATGAAAATCATATTTCCATTCCGTATCAGCAGATTGATGTGCAGATTAAACAATAAATAATAAAAAATGTTGACAAAAATTGTCAAATATGGTAATTTTTATTTTGTAAGTATTTTTGGAAAGCTGAGGCTTTCACGTATTAGGAGGATTTAGTTATGCAGCAGGGAACTGTAAAGTGGTTTAATGCAAAAAAAGGTTACGGCTTTATTTCAGACGAGCAGGGAAATGACGTATTTGTTCATTTTTCCGCACTGAACATGGATGGATTCAAAGAGCTCAAAGATGGCGAGAAGGTTGAATTCGAAGTGATTGATGGCGATAAAGGCCCTCAGGCAGCTAACGTTTCACGTCTTGCTTAATTGCAAATATAGAAATGAAATGACGAACCGGAAGACACTCACGATGTGGGTGTCTTTTTTGTTGTGGGGAGTGGGGGTGCAGTGGGGACGTCCCCACTGCACCCCTACTGCACGAAATGGAAATAAAACGGTAAAACGATTGAAATTCGGAAATAAAACGGTTGAAACAAGAAAGCCAATGATATATACTAAAAGTAGGAATAAATCTATGTGTATGTAGGAGGTTTTTTATAACAATTCAGGAGATGAAAAAGAAAAAACAGGAAAAAGGCTATACCTATGCACAGATTGCAGAATTATCAGGGGTGCCGCTTGGAACGGTCCAGAAGATTTTCTGTGGGGAGACAACGAGCCCCCGCTATGATACATTGTTAGCTTTAGAGGCGCTGTTCACAGAAAAGCTAGTGGTAAAAGAGTCTATTGCTTATCAAACAGAGGCTCACACACAGGGAAGTTACACGATTGAAGATTATTATCAGTTACCTGATGAAAAGCGTGTCGAATTAATTGATGGCTATTTTTATGATATGTCTTCCCCTACAACATATCATCAATTATTTGTTGGAGATATTCATCGCCAGATTGCCAATTATATCTTGCAAAAGGGTGGAAACTGCATCCCATTTATGTCACCTATTGATGTACAATTAGACTGTGATGAGAAAACCATAGTACAACCGGATGTAGCAATCTTATGTCAGAGAGATAAGATGAAACGATGGGGC
>CAMGET010000176.1 GCA_946055175.1 uncultured Roseburia sp. | reverse complement strand
TCGTTTCATAGAGTCTAATTTCGCCTGGTTTGTTGTTCCGTATAAAATTCGCATCTGCATACCCTCATTCTAAAACATCTGAATCAATCCTAAAATTAATAGGTGCACCGGATAAAATGCATAGTAAAAATACTGCAACATTTTATTATGCGGGCCTTGTTTTCCGCGATATAGCCATATTGGAATAAGTGCCAGCAATGCCAGGCCCTGGCGCACCAAATAATAAGTATTTCCAAACAAAGTTACTTCATATACATATCCGCTTAATATTTCGATATTGATATATGCCAATAAAATTGCCTGCGCCAAAAAATTCCACCATTTTCGTCCGCGGAAAAAATAGAAAACAAGAACCGTTAACACACCGGCATGATGGTAATCCACCATTGTTATCAAGCCCAAAATAAAAGCCAGAAGTACAGATGTGACTTCTACTGTCAATCTAAGCCAAAATCTTCCCTTGGCTTTTGTTTTTTCATTTTATACCCGGCAGAAGCGACAAGTAAGAATCAGCTTAATATTCTATCACTATATGTATTTCTTGCGCTAAGGACAATTTCCAAAGTTAAAACCACTATCGCCACAAATAAAACAACTGAAAATCCATCAAACAGCATTCGAATCATTTGAAATTCAAGTATTCCCTGTAATCCATACTCAATTCCCATCAATATCCGATAAGCCAGCAGCCTATTTTTACCGGGTGAAAAGGATAGCCTCGCTGCAAGCGCGAATGCGAACAACAAGACTGCATAGATTCCTGCTATCACTGCCATAACCCATAATACAAGTTCAGCCACCCAGCCTGCTCCTGCGCCAAGATAGCGAAGAATATATCCATATCCTTCCACATCGTCAATTTCATCGTCACTTAGGCGTTCCTCGTCCAACGCTTCCACAGTACTGTCTAACGTTTTACTTATAATAGCTGCACCCGTAGCACACAGCACTGCTGCCAAAGCAATTACGATGATTACTACCATTGCAAGTGCAAAATTTACTTTTACATTTTTCATAGGTACAATCCTTTCCAATATAACATACTATTTCAGGCTTTTTATATATCTCACATCACAAGCAAAATGCCCCGTATTTACTAACGGCTCGCATACTCTTTCAAATCCGTATTTTTCATAAAACTTTTGTGCAGCAAGCATGTTTTCTAATGTTTCCAGATAGCAGCTGTCATAATATTGCTTTGCATACTCTAGCGCAATCTCCATGAGTTTATGGGACACGCCTGTCCCTCTTGCCTTAGGCAGGCAATACATTTTTTGAAGTTCACAAGTCTTCTCTGCACCTTCCAGATTCCCGATTCCGACTCCCCCTACGATTTCTCCGGTTTCATCTTCTGCAACCCAGTATTTATTACCATCTGAATTGTAAATTTCAGAAAATCTTCCTAAATTCGGATCTGCCCAGGCGGTGCCTTCATGGTTTGCACCAAACTCAATCAAACAGGCTCTGATAACCTTTTCTATTTCCTTATTATCTTTCGATTCTAATTCTCTGATTTTATATGTCATTACTTATATTTAACCCTTTACTGTTGCGTTTTTGTATGAAATCAAGATATGGCATGGTGCAAAGAGAACAGCTGCTATCATCAATAGAATCGAGCGGCTCATAATCCCACTAAACAAAAAAATTACGGATGGTATTATGGAAAGCGAAAGTGCTCTGAAAACTCCATTTTTCTTAAAGCAGATTATCCATATCAGGCAATATAACGCTACTAATATCACGTTTACAATAAGATATAATGCAAATGCTTCATCCGACCACCATCCAAACCAGGTTCCCGGTATATGAATAATCATAAAGCCAAAGCAGCCAAATCTACCGATTTGTTCCACCGTCTCCACCAATTTATTGTTCCATTTATTCTCAAAACCGTCTTTGCATTTTACAGCAAATACAACATTCGGAATCATAATCACAATCATAAAGATTAGTCCAAAAATATTTATCCATTCCATCACTATCACCTTATTTAACCAAAGATACACTTCAAAATCCAAATCACTATGAGAATCCAGATTAATACAATCAGAATGGCATAATACCATTTCTTTGGTTTTCCTTTTTCCCACATTCCTTCAGATAATTTACGGTTTTTTTCCAAAATATCGTTGGGGATAAATTTTATCGTCAAGGCGACAAAAGCCGGCAATAAAATGACATCATCCAAATATCCTAATACCGGGATGAAATCCGGTATCAAGTCAATTGGAGAAAGTGCATAAGCCACCGTAATCCCTGCAAAGATTTTTGCAATGATTGGTGTCTCCTTATCTTTCAATGCTAAAAAAATAGCCGGGATATCCATTTTTAATTTTTTGGCTCGTTCTTTTAAGTTCATTTTATCCGCTCCTAAAATTTATAATAACTTCTTGTAATTCCCTCTTTTACGAAGTTATTCTTTTCATAAAAATGTTGTGCAGCTTTGTTTGTAAGTGCCGTATCCGTATCGAATTTAATAATTCCCCTGTTAAACAAGTCATACTTTAAGGCGGACATGCTTTCTGAACCAATTCCTTTCCCGCATATATTTTCATTTATATATATCCATCTTAAATATGCGATACCCTCTTGCTCAAGAATATGAATCTCACAGCCACCGACTATGTCTTTTTCGAGTATAAAGTCACAATACTGCTGTCTTCCCTTCGTTTTCTCATGCCATTTTAAACTGATTGCTGTTGGTTCCACACTGCTTAATGTGGAAGAATAAAACACATTTTCATGTTCTATGGTAAAACCATTCTGTTCCAATATATTATGTATATGTCCAAAGCCTTCAAACAGCTTGCCATGGCGTGCGTAACAGGACATGCCAAAATAGTGAAAAAACGCATATATTCTGTCTGCAGTATTTGAAAGAGCCTTCACAGCTTCGTTCAACAACTTCATACCGGCTTCTTTTTGACTTTCGTCAAAATAGAAGTTACGAATCACCGAATAAAAAATTTTATCAGAAACCTCCCCATTATTATCAAATCCGAAAGCCGTCTTACCATACTGAATAAATCCTATCAGTTCACTGCCGAAATAGGCTCCTATCGTTGTTAAATCTGAGAATAAGACTCGTCCTTCTCCGTCGACATCATAAAGATAAGACTTTTCCCAAATATGATACTCCACTTCATATTTATACGGAAAGGTAAGCTTCATCATATAATCATATATTTCTCTTGGATTTACTGTATCTTTTAATTCAAAGGTCATTTTCTGTTTCTCCTATCTCACTTTGGCCTCTGCAGAACTCCTCGATAATCTGGAATTTACACGACAAACGCTTACCATTTCACCCATCCTTGCAAATACCCAATTCCCAGTATCACAATTAGGATAACAGCAATAACTCCAAGAATTTTTAATGCCAAAACATCTCCGTGAGTCATTGGCAAAGTCACTTTTCCAATTTTAATCTTCTCCTCTAATTTTTTCTTCTTTTTTAAACCTCTTTCAAAATCCCTAGTCGCCCATTCTTGAAATCTTTTAGACTTTTTACTTAGAATAACAAGGACTATTCCTGGAACAATTTGAATTGCGGCCAGAATCCACATCCATATGTAATCGCCTATCGGATTTTTGCACGCAATTGGAATGAATGACAACACTATCCACGCCACGCCGCATCCAATAAAAATCTTGCCACTTAAACTATATGCACCGGTCCCATTTTGTTGTGCCCAAACAATGTCAGTTGCAACCTTGCTCGCTTGACGGGAGACTTCTTGCCCGAACAAATTTGATAATTTACTCATTAGTTTATTTCCTCTCTTGCTTACAACATTCTCTCAGACAATTCTTATTTATCTAGAATTATATCACTTCTTACCCACTCAGCCAATTACATATTTGAATCCCTATCATTTCCGCTTCGCTACGAGCCGCCACTCAGAAGGCCTTGCCTTCCTCATTGTCCGGCTGTCGCCGAATATCCAAAAAGACACAACCAGCCTTTCGTGCAAGCACAAGGCTGACTGTGTCTTTTCGTTTCAATGAGGCATCGGGGATTCGTTCTCCGCTCCGCTTCGGTCGTTGCAAAACAGGCGCCACCGGCGCCTTGCAACCCGGCCAACTACGTTGTCCGTGCTTCTTATCTTCCGTGTTTCATTCAAAAAAACGCCACTCCAAAGAGTGACGTTTTTTTGAATGAGACATCGGGGATCTCGCCCAGGGGTTCGAATCCCTCGCTGTTCCTAAATGTGAAAAGAGCCGTGTTCATTGGACCACGACTCTTTTCGCATTAATGAGACATCGGGGATTCGAACCCCGGACAACTTGATTAAAAGTCAAGTGCTCTA
>CAMGET010000175.1 GCA_946055175.1 uncultured Roseburia sp. | reverse complement strand
TACGGGTGATATCATGATGCGCCAGGAGGTTATTGTGCATGAAGGAGAAACAAGCGGTTCCTTATATGACCGTCTGGCAGTAGAGGGAGCAAAACTTATCGTAAAGACATTGGCAGCCTTGGAAGATGGAACTGTGGTTTATACACCACAGGATGAGTCTAAAGCAACGCATACTTCTAAAATTATAAAAGAAATGGGCAGTATTGACTGGAATAAGAGCGCAGAAGAAATTGAACGTCTGATTCGAGGCATGGATCCATGGCCGAGTGCCTATACCAGACTGGACGATAAAAATGTGAAAATCTGGAAGGCGAAGGTAATACCGCAGGATGCATCGGCAACTCCGGGAACGATTACGGAAATTACAAAAGATGGTATTTATGTACAGACAGGAGAAGGAACCCTTGCTGTTTTGGAATTGCAGATGGAAGGGAAAAAACGTATGACAACAGATGCCTTTTTAAGAGGCTATGAGGTAAAGCCAGGAACCGTCCTAAGACGTGGTTAAATTGAAATTGGAAGGAGACGACAGATATGTATTTTTATGACTGGACATATTTTTTGGTAATTATTGGTGCAATAATCTGTATGATTGCTTCTGCGAGAGTAAACAGTACTTTTAAGAAGTATTCAAAATACCGCAGTATGACGGGAATGACGGGAGCACAGGCGGCAGAGCGTATTCTAAATTATGCAGGTATTTATGATGTGACGATTCAACATGTTTCAGGAAACCTGACAGATCATTATAATCCAAAACAGAAAACATTGAATTTGTCAGATTCTGTATACAATTCGACCTCGGTTGCAGCAATCGGTGTTGCTGCCCATGAATGCGGACATGCCATTCAGCATCAGCAGGAATATGCACCGCTTAGCATTCGTTCGGCGATTGTTCCGGTAGCAAATATCGGTTCACAGCTGGCGTGGCCATTGATATTAATCGGATTATTTATCAGTAGTAATACAGGTGTTTTCTTTATTAATCTTGGAATTATTGCATTTTCCTTTGCAGTTATTTTTCAGCTAGTGACCTTACCGGTGGAATTTAATGCCTCAGGGAGAGCCCTTCGGATTTTAGGAGATACGGGTATTTTAGCAGAAAGCGAGCTACCTTATACTAAAAAGGTGTTAAGTGCAGCTGCCTTAACCTATGTGGCAAGCGCAGCAGCTGCAATTTTGCAACTGTTACGTTTGATTCTACTAACGAATAGAAGAAGAAGCGACTAACAAGGAGGATTCATGGTAAATACAAGAGAACTGATTCTTGGTATTTTATTAGAGGTAATGGAAGAAGGAAATTACAGCCATCTGGTGATTCGCAGTGTGCTTGATAAGTATCAGTACTTAGAAAAACAGGAGCGTGCCTTTATTACCCGTGTGGCGGAAGGAACGATTCAGACTGCAATTGAACTGGATTATGTGATTAATCAGTATTCGAAGATAAAAGCGAAAAAGATGAAACCGGTTATCCGCAACCTCTTACGTATGAGTGTTTACCAAATTAAATATATGGATGCAATTCCGGATTCGGCGGTATGCAATGAGGCCGTGAAACTGGCCAAAAAGAGGGGATTTTCCTCCTTGAGCGGTTTTGTAAACGGAGTACTGCGTAATATTAGCCGTAATCCGCAAACACAGTTACCGGATAAGGAACGTTTTCCGGTGGAGTATTATTCCATAAAGTATTCCACTCCGGAATGGATTGTAGAAAAATGGCTTAGAGATTATGGGATATCTGTACTAGAAGAGACTTTAGAGGCTTTTTCCAAAGAGGCACCGATTACAGTCCGTACAAATTTAGAAAAAATTACACCGGATGCGCTGGAGAAACGCTTTCTTGCAGAAGGAGTAAAAGCAGAAAAAATTCAGGTGGCAGAGTGCCCGGGACTTGATTATGCATTTGCAATCTCCGGTTTTGATTATTTAAATGCATTGCCATGTTTTACGGAAGGCCTTTTTTATGTGCAGGATATCAGCTCCATGATGGTTGCAGAGTGTGCTGCGCCAAAAGAGGGGGATTATATCATTGATGTATGCGCTGCTCCGGGTGGGAAAAGTACACATTTGGCAGAAAAGTTACACGGAAGCGGTATGGTGGAAGCCAGAGACTTAACCGAGTATAAAGTCGGTTTGATTGAGGAAAACAGAAAAAGGCATGCCTGTACGAATATGAAAGCCATCCAGATGGACGCAACAGTATTTGATGAAGCGTCTTCCGGGAAGGCAGATATTGTCATTGCGGATTTGCCATGTTCCGGACTTGGAGTTTTGCGTAAGAAAACAGATATTAAGTATAAAATGACGCCGGAGAAAGCAGCTTCTTTAGCGAATTTGCAGAAAAATATGCTGGATACGGTGTGCGGTTACGTTAAAGACCATGGAACACTTATCTATTCTACCTGCACGATAAACCGCATGGAAAATGAAGAGAATGTAGCTTGGTTTTTAAACAGACATCCTGAATTTAAGCTGGAAGAAATGAAGCAGATTTTTCCAAAGAAAGATTTTGGAGATGGATTTTTCATTGCTAAATTTAACAAAAGTGGAGAACAATAACTATGAAAGTGGATATTAAATCCCTTGATTTAAAAGAACTGACAGCCTTTGTAGAAACATTGGGGGAGAAACCTTTTCGTGCGAAGCAGATTTATCAGTGGCTGCATGTAAAGCAAGTAGCGTCTTTTGAAGAGATGACGAACATTTCCAAGACGCTTATTGAAAAATTAAACGAAGAAGCAGAACTGGTTACATTAAGCGTGGTAGAGGTGCAGAAATCCCAAATTGACGGAACGAGAAAGTACCTATTTGGGTTGTCAGACGGTAATGTAATAGAGAGTGTTCTGATGCGATATAAGCATGGAAATTCTGTGTGTATTTCTTCACAGGTGGGATGCCGTATGGGTTGCAGATTTTGCGCTTCTACCCTGGATGGACTGGTTCGGAATTTAAAGCCGTCGGAAATGCTTGATCAGATTTACAAGATTGGGCAGGACATTGGTGAACGTATTTCAAATGTAGTGGTGATGGGAACCGGAGAACCAATGGATAATTTTGAAAATCTGTTGAAGTTTATTGAATTATTGACAGATGAAAATGGTATAAATATCAGCCAGAGAAATCTCACGGTGTCAACCTGTGGAATTGTTCCGAGAATGAAAGAACTTGCGGAGAAAAACCTACAGATTACACTGGCGTTGTCTTTACATGCATCCACTCAGGAAAAACGTTTACAACTGATGCCGGTTGCAAACAAATACGAGATACATGAAGTGGTGAATGCATGCAGATATTATTTTGAAAAAACAGGAAGACGTGTGACATTTGAATACAGTCTGGTGGGCGGTGTAAATGATACGGATACAGATGTGAAGAACCTCTGTACTTTAATAAAGGGTTTAAACTGCCATGTAAATCTGATTCCGGTTAATCCAATCAAGGAGAGAGAGTTTGTTTCACCGGATACCGGTGTCACACTTGCGTTTAAAAATAAACTTGAAAAAAACGGAATAAATGTTACTATTAGAAGAGAAATGGGCCGCGATATTGACGGGGCCTGTGGACAACTGCGAAAGCGATATATGGGGCAGCAAAAGGAGAGGTTAGCATGAAGACGTTTTCTATGACAGATGTCGGAAAAATGCGTGATATGAATCAGGATTACCTGTTCATGTCAGAAACGGCAGTTGGAAGGCTTCCGAATTTATTCCTTGTAGCAGATGGCATGGGAGGCCATAAGGCAGGGGAATATGCATCAAGAGCAGCAGTAGAGACGATTGTACAATCGATTACGAAAGCGGAGACCGGGCAACCTGTATCTTTATTAAAAAAGGCAATTACAGAAGCAAATCAGAGACTGTTGAAGGAAGCAATCATTGATATAGAGAAAGAGGGAATGGGTACCACAATTGTAGCAGCAACTATTATTGGAAATAAACTGGTAACTGCAAATGTTGGGGATAGCCGTTTGTACCTAATCAATGATCAGAATATTACACAGATTACAAGAGATCATTCTTATGTGGAAGAACTGATTCGTAGCGGCAAAATAAAAAAAGCAGATGCGAAGAATCATCCACATAAAAATAAGATTACAAGGGCAGTTGGAGTATTTCAGACGCTGGATATCGATTTTTTTGAGACAGAATTGGAAGAATCGGATATTGTTTTGATGTGTACGGATGGGCTGACAAACATGGTAGAGGATGAAGATATCAAGAGAATTGTTTTAGGTCAGCGAGATACGGTTGAGAAGACCGAAAAATTGATTAGCGAAGCAAATAAGAATGGTGGAAAAGATAATATTACGGTATTATTGAT
>CAMGET010000174.1 GCA_946055175.1 uncultured Roseburia sp. | reverse complement strand
AAAAAATGCGGATTAATCTGTGCCTGCAGGGCATTCAGTTCCGTTTTTCTAAGGGTAATCTCTTCCTTGCGCACGCGGTCCATCAGCTCCTGTATCCGGACCACCATATGTCCAAAGGAATCTGACAATGCCACAATTTCACTTGTACCATTTACCGGGCAGAATTCAAAGGTCTCTGCATCCTTTTCGAATTCACTCATAGCCGCTGCAAGTTCTTTCGCAGGTTTTGAAATTAAGTTTGAAAAAATCATTCCGGTCACTACCGAAGCTGCCAGCACTATAAAAAGCAGCGCTCCCAAAAGCCTTAACATAGAGGTCACTTTGGAAGTAATCAGCTCATCGACATAACTGACACCAACAATTCTCCAGTTGCAGTTTTCCAATGTATAAATTGTATAAATAACACTGTCTTGTGTATGTGTTCCGTCCTCAAAGGTTTTAAATAGTTCTGTATCTTCTTCCTTAAGTCCTGCATATATCAGCTGCTGCTGCGGATGATAAACCAGATTTCCCTCTGTATCCATAATAAAACAGTATCCATGCTGTCCGATACCGACATCATCCACATAGCTGGCAATATTAGAGAAACGGATATCCATAGAAACCTGTATCCTGTCTCCGTTTTTGTCTTCCATGTGTTCTACAATCGTCACCACCCACGGATAATCATTTTCAAATAAGGTTTCTACATGCGGACTTGATATATAAAGTCCTAAATCTTCCGGAATCTTTATATAAGAAAGGTTTTTATAGATATGTTTTTTCAGCTTCTTGTCATTATTAGACCAGCAGTCAAGCAGTTCTCCCTCCGGTGAATGTGTCGTAACTGCCACAACATCTTTCCGGATTGTCATGAGGTTAGAGAAAAATTCGTCCCGTTCCGCTTCTTCTCCCTTTATATTTTCACGAATCATTTCCATGATATCTCTCATATCCTGTGTATAATCCGTCACCGTATTCTGTACCTGAACTACAGACTGCTCACTTCCTGTCACTGCACTCTGTTCTACCGCTGCTTTATAGTAGCCTAAAAATGCACTCATCGCTATTCCACTGGTAAGCAGAACCGTTAGTACCACTAAAACTGTCATAATGACTGACAGTGACACTTTATTCATTTTTATCCGTTCTATGTAATGTTTTCTCTTCATCCTACTGTTTTCTTCTACATGCATTCGGAGACATTCCGGTATATTTTTTAAAGCAATAACTAAAATAATGCTGGTCATTATAACCGCATTTTTCAGAAATCTCTTTTACCTTCATGTCTGAATATAAAAGCAAATCCTTTGCCACTTCAATTCTCTTTTGAGAAAGCAAATCTATAAATGTACTTCCGGTTTCTTTTTTAATGAGTGCACTCAAATAATTAGGGCTTACCGCAATTTCGCTGCTGACAGAAACTAAAGACAAATCCTGATTCATATACTTTTTTTCTATAATCTCCCTTGCTTTATCGCAAAGCAGTGTGCTGTTTCTTTTGCGCTGTTCCGAAATCAGGTCTGCCATAAAATGAACGCTGATGCCATTTGATTTGGAATAACGTATTACGTTCATAGCCTCAATATATGCCTCATGGGAATTAGACAGCCTCTCCACCGGCAGACTTACTCCGATTCTGCCGGAACATCCCATAATACGCTTCACGCTTTGTGCAATTTCTTCTACGATAATATGCAGGTACTTATCAAATCCGGCTGGCGAAGCCATTAAAAAAGATACGACTCTGCCATCCATGTAAAAGCTGGCATGCTTTATGTACTTTTTTAAAATAGAATCTACCGCATTGACATTTGCCCTGGTGGTCTGATTGTTTCCATTCTCGTCCACAATACTTACAATCATAACCGTATACTGGAAATTATTGTCCGGATTTTTAATAAGTCCACAGGCGATTGCCTCTTCTAAAAGTTTCTGTTCCTTTTCCTCATCCTGTCCGCTGTAAAATCCATCTAACAGCAGCGGCATAAGGAATTCCTTTATCTCCTTTGTTTCAGAATTCTCTCCTGAAGATGCAAATTTTTGAAACTTTTCGTCAATCTTTTTCCGGATTTTTTCTAATTCTTCCGTCAATTCTGCAGCAGAAATGGGCTTTAGCATATAACTAATAATATTATATTGAATTGCTTGCTGCGCATAAGTAAAATCATCATAACCGCTCAAAAAAGCAATCTGGGTTGCAGGACGGACTTCGCGTACCTGCCGTGCCAGCTCTATCCCGGAAACAAACGGCATCCTGATATCCGTCAGCAAAAGATCCGGCTCGTATTTTTCCACCAATTCCAATGCTTCTGCTCCGTTTTCCGCTTCTCCCACTACAGAAAACCCTATGCTTTCCCAATCCACCTTACGAATCAGTGCCTTACGTAATTCTTCCTCGTCATCAGCCACTACTACCGTGTACATGCATTTCCCCCATTCTAAATTTCTACTCCGCAGCCCTTCAGCAGCTCCCTTGCTGAGTCCAGGGAATCCACACCATGCAGATTCTTAATCGGCGCAAATGCCCTCTCGCGCACTACTTCATACGGGAGGCAGCTGTCCATCATATGTACCATATCCAGCACCAGTGTTTCAAATTTGCATCCGTTTGGTGCTTCCGGTTTCACAAAATTCCCCTCTGTATCCATATGTGGAATCTTTTTTTCTACTACATGAATCGGCATGTGCGCATCCACAATCTCTTCCAGTTTTTTTACCGGGAACAGATAATTTAAAATCACACCAAACCCGTATGCCAGTTCTCCGTTTTCTTTCCGCAAAGTCGCCATCTCTTCTGTCATCTCGTAATACTCTGCAATGGATGGCTTTCCGTCTTCCGTGCAAAGCACACCAACCTTTTCATCCGGTGCTGCCTTACGCACTACCATAGCTCCGCTTTCCTTTCCGGAAACAATGGTCGCCCCCACAAAGCACGGGTCTGCAATCCGCTGCAGGCAATTGTCTACCGCAAATACGTCCAGCCATTCCACGCCTCTTGCATGGATATCCTCTATTAAGCCGGATTTCACCAAGGAACTAAACCAGCCTCCGTTTCCGTTTGGAGACATGGCGACTTCTGTCTTAGACTCCATATATACACGGCCTTCAAAATCGCATGCCGGTGTCATTTCCTGTATGAAAAACTTTACATATTCCTTCGGATATCCAAAGTAATCATGCTCCTCAAAAAACTCTACCGTATCTTTATGATTAATGTTACTTGTCATCACATATAATGGTACATATACGCCGGCTTCATCCGTCACTTCCATGAGATTTAAAGTCAGCTGTTCAAATAAATATCTGTCCTTCGTCACACCAATGTTTAAGGTTCCCTTTGGCTTGTCCAGTCCAAGTCTCGTACCCTGTCCACCGGCAAGAAGAACCGCACCCACTTTGCCTTCCCGGATGGCTTTTAATCCAGCGGCCTTAAACTCCTCACTTCTCGCTTCAATCTCACTTACTTCTACCGCGTCTAACGGAGCAAATACGCCTCTTTCATTTACGGTTTCTTTCTTGGAAATGTGCTCTAAAACAGACCAGTCAATTGTATCTAAGTTCTTTCTTAACTGCTCCTGTTCTTCTGTTGTTCCCATTGCCAATGCTGCTTTTATATAGCACTGTTTTTCATCTTCATAAATTTTCATACGTCTTCCCTTTCCCAATACATGAGGTTACTAAATCATCTATTTCTATTATGAGTATAAAAAGGAAGGGTGTCAAGTTGAACCTCAACACCCATTCACGAAAGAATTTCTTATACCACATTACAGCTTTTTAACACTCTATTTTTCATTAATAAATTGAAACATCGCCTTTTGCCGTAAATGCCACACTATCTGTGTTCTCCACAAATATCTCATATTCTCCTTCTTTTTCAATTTTAAACGTATAACCAATAACCCCTGTACCGTTTACATACCTTTTTGTACCATAAGGTGTGAGAAGACCTGCCCTTAAAGTCTTTCCGCCAGGACTGGTATTAACACTAATACATACACTGTCTCCTTTTGACAAGTATATTTTTTCTGTCTTTACCAAAGTATTTACAGGTACGTTCCACTCAATTTGCATATCATCACTGTAAAATATAATCCCATCTGCTGTTATTACATTTACCTCGTTTTCATCATATGGTTCCTCGATTATTTCCACCTGCATAGGTTCCATTTCTTCTATCACCGTTGCATCATATACCTTTTCATAAAAATCACAGAAACCGGTTCCCATGGCATAAACACTTGTACCACTTACTGCAAGGAACAGCAACGCAGCTGTTATTCCACCGCTCAATTTCATTCCTGTCTCTCGTTTATATCCCTTCATTCTGCTTACTCTCTTTCTTAAA
>CAMGET010000173.1 GCA_946055175.1 uncultured Roseburia sp. | reverse complement strand
AAAACGATAAAGAAAGTCCTGCTGGTTCTTGTAGTTTTAGTACTGGTAATTTTCCTTGCAGGACGCTATGGATGGAAGCTGGGAGGATTTGGGGCTTGTCAGGGGGCTGGCATTACATCTGTTGAAGTCAGTGAGAATGCAGTACATATCACCGGTTTTTATCCCGGCTCATTTCCGGAGGGCTTTTGTGGCTGCTATAGCAAGGAACAGGACGGAAAACTCTATGTGGGCTTCCGTTTCAGTGCGGTGTTTGGCTTTTTTGAGACCGGAAACTTTGGTATTACAATCCCAGTCAAGGGAGACATCAAAGAGGTTATTCTCAAGACCAAAATGGGAGAAACGCCTGTCTGGAACGCGGAGTAAGCAGCGCAGATGAGAAATTTATTGGGATATAAAGAGTTACCGGTTGAGATATTAAATCAGATAAATCGTGTTGTGGATATATGGAAAAGGCACCTGGGCGACAACTTGATAGGCGTATATCTGCACGGATCAATCGCACTGGGGGCATTTCAACCTGATTCAGGAGATATTGACCTGCTTGTGGTGGTAAAGGACTCCATGGATACCGCAGCGAAGCTTGAAATAGCAAGGGAAATAATTGAAATTGACAAAAAACCGTGTCCGATTGAACTATCGGCGGTGAAGCAGGCAGATGCAAAAAACTGGAAAACACCGGGGAACTGCGTCTTTCATTACAGCGATTTCTGGACCAAGAAGTATCTGGAACGGTTTCAAAATTCGGATTTTGAAGTATATGTGGCAGACCACGAATTTCCGGATGCAGATGTGACCAGTTATATAAAACTGCTCAATCAATGTGGGATTGTGCTTTATGGAAGAGAAATAAAGGAAGTATTTGCGGATGTCTCGGATGAAGATTTCTGGTCAGCAATCAGCGCTGATATTGAGGAATATGATTTTCATGCTTATGATGCAAGATACTTTGCAAGTAATGTTTTGATCCTGGGGAGAATTTTATCCTTTAAAAAAGAGAAAAGAATCCTGTCCAAATATGAAGGCGGCCTTTGGATGATGAAGAATGTTCCAAAGGATTTAAAATATCTACCGGAGCTGGCAATGAAAATATGGTTTGAAGGAGAGGAACACCGCCTTCCTGAGGAAGACTTAAATAGATTACGCGATTACCTTGTTGGGGAGATAAAAGGAGCTTAAAATAATGCAGTTTGGGATGCCAACCTTAATTGAGAATCGGACACTTGCTGAGAATATTTCGCTTTGTAAAGAACTCGGGCTGAATTTTATTGAACTGAATATGAACTTTCCGGAGTATCAGATTGATAAGTTGGAAAATTGGGAGGAATTTTTTAAGGCGGCAGAAGGAAACGGAATTTACTACACCATCCATTTGGATGAAAATCTGAATATCGCAGATTTTAATCCACTGGTGCGCGATGCGTACTTAGAGACAACAAGGAGAACCATAGAGGTGGCAAAACGAATGCTGCCTCTTAAAAATATGTTCGGAAATTCGGACCAGTCACTTACCATCAACCTGCATATGCACCACGGAATTTATATTACACTTCCGGATAAAAAGGTGCAGATGTACGATAGAGATTTTGCTGTGTATATGGAATACTTCAAGATTTTTAGGGAGTATTGTGAAAAGTGGATAGGCGATGCTGATATCAAAATTGCCATCGAGAACACAGATGGCTTTCGCGATTATGAGAAAAAAGCGATAGAGTATTTGCTGAACGGCTCGTGCTTTGTCTTAACATGGGATATCGGACATTCGAAAGCGATTAAGGAAATAGATGTTCCCTTCATCCTGGAGCATAAAGATGCACTAAAGCATTTTCACATTCATGACGGAAAAGAAAACCCACCGAAAAACCATTTGGCTTTGGGGGCTGGCGAGATAGATTTAGTGAAACGATTGGAAATGGCAGAAAAATGTAATGCCAGATGCGTGCTTGAAACAAAAACAATCGAAGCACTTAAGGAATCCGTGAGATGGCTGGCGAACCGTTTTACTTAAATATGAAAAAATGATTGACTGTAAACATGGTTTATACTTTATATTCGCAGCGAAAGGATATAGGTGGATTATATTCTCTGCCACACAGGAATGTAAAATGATTTGTCTATCTATAAGAGAATAAGAAATGACAATAAAAGAAGTGGAACAAATGACGGGACTTACCCGCTCAAACATTCGATATTATGAAAAGGAAAAGTTAATATGCCCAAAGCGTAACGAGAATAACGGATACCGGGAATATTCAAATGAGGACGTCGAAAACATTAAGAAAATAGCATATCTTAGAACGTTAGGGATATCCATTGAGGATATCCTTAAGTTATTAAATAAGGATGCTGATTTATACACAGTGGTGAAAAAACAAAGACGGATGTTGGAAAAACAGATATCAGAATTGCAAAGTGCAAAGGTCCTGTGTGAAAGAATGTTGGCGTCTAAATACAAGGTTACTTATCAGAATCTGGAGGTCGAGCAATATATCACGAATTTACAGGATTATTGGAAGGAAAATAAAAAGGTTCTCAAATTGGACTCCGTTCGTTTTTTCTATCTGTGGGGCGGAAACATCACATGGATTACTTTAACGATAATCTGTTTTTTAGTGGCAGCGTTTTCAATTGGAGACTTGCCGGCGCAAATTCCTGTTCAATGGAGTAATGGCGTAGGAAGTTCATTTGCAGACAAAAAATTTATTTTTGCTTTTCCGGTTGTATGTGTAATGATAAAATATGTATTACGTCCGGTTATCTGGAACCGGCTTAGGATGAATGTTATGGAAAGCGAAGATATTACAAATTATATTACGAACTATTTGTGCTTTATTGTTTTATCTGTAGAGGTATTTATCATTTTATATGTGAATGAAATTGTGAGAAATGTAATACTTTTGCTTTTAGTGGATACTGTTGGGTTAATTGGAGTATTAATGTTGGCATGTTACAGATTGAATAAAGAAGGAAGAAAGAGGTGAGTGAGATTTCATCCTATTGGTACGTTTGGTTTATATTATTTATTGTTTTTATTACACTGATGTCTCAGAAAAAAAGAAGGCACAGAATGATTAGAAAAAATAAGAGATTAAAGAAGAGAGGAATAAAAAGAGTTATGCCAATTGATATGTTAAAGGAATGCATCGGAAAAGAAGTTATCGTATGTGTAGAGGGAGAACTTAGTGGATTTAAGGCAACTGTTCTGGATATTGAAGAAAACTGGATTAAGGTTGAAGAAAAAAACAATGTCAGGTTTATTAATGGGGATATGATTACACAGATTTATATTCCGAAGAATAAAAAATAACTGTAATTTAGTTGGATACTCTACTTAATCCAGAAATATTATTGAGATTAAGTGGAATATAAGGAGCTAGATATGGAAATCTTTGATATCGTTGATGAAAACGGGACGCCAACAGGCGAGACAATTGAACGTAACGAGGCACACAGGAAAGGAATCTGCCATAGAACGGTACACATTTGGGTTGTACGTAAGGACGGGGACAAGTGCCAGCTGCTTTTACAAAAAAGAGCAGCGGACAAAGACAGTTTCCCGGGATGTTATGATACCTCTTCGTCAGGGCATATTCATGCAGGCGATGAACCAATCACATCTGCACTGCGTGAGCTCTATGAGGAGCTAGGTATCACTGCCCACGAATCGGATTTAAACTTTGCAGGCCGGTTTCATGTCGCATATGAAAAGGAATTCTACGGAAAAATGTTCCGGGATAATGAGGTGGCATTTGTATATGTTTATACAAAACCGGTAGAAATATCAAAACTTACACTTCAAAAAGAAGAAGTTGAGAGCGTGAAGTGGTTTGATATGGAGGAGATTCAACGCGCTTTAGAGCCCAGGGACAGCCGCTTTTGTGTACCAACAGATGGATTTAAGCTGGCAGTGAAATGGTGCAAGGAAAATAGAGGAGTAAAGTGAATTAGATTACTATTTAAACAACGGCTTTTTTCATGGTTTGACAGCTATGATATCTATGACGAAGATGGAAACACAGTTTATACGGTAAAAGGTCAGCTTTCGTGGGGACACTGTATGAAAATATTTGATGCCCACGAAAATGAAATCGGAATGATTCAGGAAAGGGTACTTACCCTGTTGCCTAAATTTGAGATTTATCTGGGTGGTAATTATGTGGGGTGTATTAGGAAAGAAATTTCTTTCTTTAAACCGGTATTTGATATTGATTACAGTGGCTGGCACGTGGAAGGAGATTTTTTCGAATGGGATTATAACATTTTGAATTCGTCCGGCGGCTGTGTTGCGAGAGTGTCAAAAGAATTGCTTAATTGGACGGACACTTATGTAATCGATGTGAACAATCCACAGGATGCTCTGGGCGCTCT
>CAMGET010000172.1 GCA_946055175.1 uncultured Roseburia sp. | reverse complement strand
GAAGAAGAGGACTTTCGTCCTCTTCTCTCTCACCTCGTAGTATATCGTCAACTGTGGTCTCAAACAACCTGCTTAAAGCGTACAGGTTATCCACAGTTGGAAGGCTGTCGCCCCGCTGCCATTTGTAGACAGCCTGTTCGGATTCAAAGCCCATAAAGCGGCTCACATCCTCGACCTTTAAGTGCTTCTGTTTCCGAAGTTCCTTAATTCTGGCGCCGGTTGCCTTTGCGTCTAATACCGGATATTCCATATGTCTGCCTCCTTGTGTAAGTGTGATTTTTAACGTTCCTCATCATTTACAGTATCCTCTGCCAATTGGCTATCGACACCTCTGTCTCCGGGGGATACAAGGCCTATTTTTTCTGTGCATATATTATTATCGGATGAAAAGGGGAATACTTTAGTACAAATTTTTCCCAACTCAGCAAATCGCTGATTACCTGTGCTACACCGGTAAGGTTTCCACTGTAAAGGTTGAGGGGCAGAATCAGCCTGTTAAAAGCCAATGCATACAAACCTGCTCCTGCCAGTTCAACCTCCACCTCATAAAAGAAGTTTTATTAAATTTCGAGGTGATTTTTTCATTTTCCATTGACGAACTGCACTTTTCGTAGTAAATTTTTTACATTATCATTTTACATAAAGGAATCAGAAATGAGTATTTTCAAGAAAAAATTAACCGTAAACGAAGCAATTAATGCAGCTCACACCTCTGCAAATGCCATGCTGATTGACTGTCGTTCCAAGGATGACTTCAATCATGGGCATGTTCCCGGTGCAGTGAATATTCCGCTTGATAAGATTACAGGAGACCGCGTTTTAAGAAGAATTCCGGATCAGGAAAAAGCGCTCTATATCATTGGAAGCTATCAGTCTAAGCCGGAAAAAGCCATAAAAGCGTTTAAAAAATTAGGATATAAAAACGTAATCTTTGGTGGAAATATGGAAGAACATTATGGGATTTTAAAAAAATAGAGATATCGGCGTTTGGACCGATATCTCTTTTTTACTAATCAAATTTAATTTTGTGACATAGATATCATATCTACGGAAAGCTCATGAATATGCTCCGTATCCGCAATCATCTGTTCCATACTATTCTGGTAAACTTCCATTGCCTCTGCAATCGCATCCACCGCACCCTGATTCTCCTCAGAATACTGATTCATTTCCATAATTCGCTCTTTTAATGTTTCAAAAATGGAATTAACCTGGTTAATATTGCTATTCTGCGATTCAATACTCTGATAAAGAGAAGTAAAATGCTCTGTTAACTGGTCAAAACTATTCTGAAAACCTTGCAGCGTATCCTGTGAGGCATGAATCATCTGTTCACTCTCTACCAACTGTTTTGTGGTCATCTGAACCTGATTCTGCATCTGGTTAACAACCGAAGCTACCTGGTTCGAACACTTATTACTATCAACCGCAAGTTCCTGTACTTTGGATGCAACTACCGCAAAACCGGCACCACTCTGTCCCGCTCTGGAAGCCTCTATCGACGCATTTAATGCCAGCATCGTTGTGCTGGAGGAAATTCCGTTTAGCTGTTCTGTTACGCCGGAGATCTCCTTCATATACTGTTCCAACAGTGCAAATACTTCGTTTGCCTGCTGCATTGTGGTCTGTACAGACTCCATCTGTTTTCCCATTGCAACCATGTTTTCCTTGTTAACAGCCAGTAATTCCTCAAACTCATGCACCCCGTTTGTAAGTGCCTCTACCTGCTTTTCTGTTTCCATAATTTTCACCTGTGCATTATCACAAGTACTTGAAACCTCTTTCGTTCCCTGGGTAATACTATTAGAACCCTGCTTCAATTCATCTGCATTACTGCTTAAATTCTCACTGGCTTCCCGCAGTCCCATGATACCTTCTGTAGAATTCTCAAAGCTGCATTGTAATTCTTCGCCCATTTTTTTCAGAGTCCTCAACAGTTCCTCTGCCTCTTCCGCTCTGATTTGTGAAATCTCAATAAAGCCCCTTCCTCGTTTAATGGTCCGGTAAAACAGTATTGCAGCTAAAGCATACATTGCCAGACATAAAATATATTGTCCTATTGCACCTGCTTTTTCCGGCTCAATAAATGCCTGCGCCGTCAGCAGTACAAAAGATAAAATTCCCTGAATCGCAGTCTGCCTCGGTCGAAGATACAATCCCGCCAGACAAAGTGCTGCCAGTTGAAGCAGAAAATCGTCACTAAACGATTCTCCGGAAAACAAAGAAATGATAAATATTAAAACACTGATACTTAAGCAAACTGCAAGCTGCTGCTTTTCACTCGCTACATTCAGGCGTTTCATCCCAAATAACATTCCTGCAAACAGCGCCAATAACACACCGATTACCAACGTTGCTGCTATCTGGCCCCCGATTAAGTTTTTAGCGAAAAAAACAGTTGCAACAATATAAGTGATGTTCACCATAAATTTGTAAATTGCTTCTTTTGTAATCGGTTTTTTTTGATTTTCTTTCATTGTTTTCCCCTTTCGTAAATAACCCCAAGTTCTGCTCTAATGTGATGTTTTTCTTTACTGAACCTCAACCAGTTCAATTCTAAAGTTTAACTCTTTCCCAGCCATCTCGTGATTTGCATCAAAGGTAATCGTCGTGTCATCCTTTGCTGTCACTTTCACCGGAAAAGGCTGTCCGTACGCATTTGATAAATAAACCTGTTCTCCTACATTCAAGCCTTCGGCTCCCGGCATCTGTGCAATTTCTACTGTAAAGATCGCCTGTGGATCCGGCATTCCATATGCCTCTTCCGGCATCAAGTGCACATCTACAACCTGTCCAACTTCCATATCTGCAACAGCCTCATCAAAGCCTCGAATCATCATTCCTGCCCCACAGACAAATTCCAACGGTTCTCCGCGATCATAGGAAGAATCAAACTGCGTTCCATCATTAAATGTCCCTTTATAGTGGGTTTTTACTTTTTTTCCCACATTACGGCCTTCCAGTCTGTTGTGCACTCCGCAACCGCCATGACATCCTCCATTATTGTCGCACGAGTGTCCCCCTTCATGGTCACCACAGGAATGTCCTTCGCCATGGTCATGATGACTGCAAGTAGCACCGGCAGATACTAATTTACCCTTTAGGTATGCCTCCACTGCCGCATCTGTATCTCCTTCCGCTCCGGCGCACACTTCGATTCCATGCTCTTTTAGGGCTTCCATAGCTCCTCCGCCAATACCACCGCAAATTAACACATCTACTGTGTTCTCTGCCAAAAGTCCTGCCAACGCTCCATGACCAATGCCGTTAGAGTCAATTACTTCACTATCTACTACTTGTCCGTCCTCACCTTCATACACCTTAAAAGCCTCTGTTCTTCCAAAGTGCCCGAAGACCTGTCCGTTGTCATAAGTAACTGCGATTCTCATCATTTTTCTGCTCCTTTATATGTATTTTATTTACATCCATTAATACCACAGGAATTGCGGTGTTCTGCAATTTCCTCATCCTTAACAGGCTCCTGTCCAATCCATGAAAAAGCCTCATTGATATCAAAGGTCTTTGTCCCGTCTTCTTTTACAAATAACGGGATACCAATTCCGCCATGTGCTCTCACTTCGTCAAAAATCGGCTCGTTATCACGCATCTGCAAAAATTCCCTGAGCTTTGCAGTATCTTCTGTAATATCAATATATTCTACTTCAAAGCCTCTTGCTTTCTGAATTACTTTATAATTTCTGCAGTCAATGCAAATGTCTGCTCCATAAACTTTCATTGTATCTCTCCTTTTCATTAGTGAAATGCCAGATGTTCCTTCATCAGCTCGCGAAATAGCTCCGTAGCAGTCCAAAACACATTATGAGGTGTAACGACTGCCTTTAGTCCAATGACAGGCAGCCCCGTCTTCTTATATTCAGCCAGAAATGCATCCACCTGATTAGGGTCCATTCCGGAAAATACCAGCATCTCTGTCGGAAATGGCGTGACATCATATACTGCTTTTTCCCTTGAAAAGCCTTTTACACCTGCCAGATAACCTAATTTCTGAGTGTAGTCTTTAACCGGGACTCCTAATAATTTTATTCCAAGTGACTTACAGATGCTTGCAACAGCGTCTTCTTTTTCTTTCTGTAATTGAAATGTAAGTATGACCTGCGACATTTTATTTTCCTTTCTACAGCGGCCCAATATTTTCAAACTCTACCGTCCACTCTCCGTTATTCGGGAAACCAGGCGTTACTCTGTCACATCCCAGTTAAAATATTATGCCTCAAGTATAATTATCTTATCATACTTGAGGCATAAATAGAATCTCTTATTTTCCGTTTTGAAGCGATTTCTTTTTATGTAGTTTTAAATACCACTTCTAAAAATATATTCATCTACATTAGGGTTGTCAATTTATTTTTTAGCATGTTCCGCAATCGTTCTGAGGCAGTTTTCTATTTCCATTTCAGACTCTTTCCTATTGCAGGCGAATTTGGCACTGCGCATACAAGATAAAACACTT
>CAMGET010000171.1 GCA_946055175.1 uncultured Roseburia sp. | reverse complement strand
CATTCTTGCATTTTTGTTATAATCATGTTACGGGCGATGACCTGCATTTCTTTTGCAACATCATCAATACAACTGTAGTGCAGATAAAAGGTGCGACGGTCAATATTTGCTACTTCTGTTAGCTCGGAGATGGTAATAGTGGTATATGCTTTTTTCTTAATCAGTGAAACAAAAGCATTATAAAGACTCTGTTTCGTTTTTTCAACGCGACGATCCGTTTTTCTTTTGGAAGTTGTTACCATGTTATTACTCCTTGAGTGCACCACATTTTTAACGATTTTGAGCATTATTGCTCAGAATAATTAAAACTGGCAATTGCCTTTTTTTTAACAAGCTTGTACTCTCATAATATAGGAAATATTTGATGGATGCAATATTTCATCGAAAAGAAAAGGAGAAGTTTTATGGGTATCTTGTATGATGTACCGGATTTTAAAACATGGGGATTTATGGCGTTTGTGCTGCTGGCGTTAATTGCGTTTAATGAGCTTGGACGTACGAAGAAATGGGGAGGAATTTTACTGTTTGTCATTGTTCCGGCTTTTTTGACCATCACTGTATGGCCAACAACAGCTGCGCCGGGAAATGAGTATGGAACGGGCAACTGGTTTAACTGGGTCAAGACCTATTCTGCCCTTGCGGGATGTATCGGCTTTATGTTGATTCGTTATATTCCTAAAGTGGAACATAGTAAATTTGCAAAATATTTCCCGCCGATTATATTAGCTGCAAATATTTGTGAGGCAGTTTTAAGAGATTTTCAGGTGTTTTCATGGGGGCTTACAGAGGGAGGCTATGTAGACAACCTTTGGACCATTTCAGGACCATGGAATATTATGAATGGTATCGCAGGTATCTTTAATATCCTGTTGATTTGCGGCTGGTCCGGCATTTTCGTGTCGAAAGACGATTCCAGAGACATGATGTGGCCGGATATGGACTGGATTTATATTTTGACATATGACCTTTGGAATTTTGCATATACCTACAACTGCATTTCAGACCACTCTGTTTACTGCGGTATGTTATTACTGTTGTCCTGCACGATTCCGTCCTTCTTTATCAAGAGAGGCTGCTGGTTACAACACAGAGCACATACACTTGCACTCTGGATTATGTTTATCATGACGGTACCTACCTTTGCGGACCGCGTGGCACCTGTGCCGACAACACATAATCCAACGACATTTTTTATCGTGAGTCTGCTCGCACTTATTAGTAATGCAGGATTGTTTATTTATCAGGTATCTGTTATTATAAAGAAGAGAAAGAATCCGCTTAAGGATGAACTTTATACGGATACAAAGCACTATAAAAAAATCGTTGCACAGAATTAAACAAGGAGAAAGCAATATGGGAGAATACAGAGTCCTTGAGGTGAAACAGAGTGTCTTTGCTGATAATGACAAAAGGGCAGACGAGGTCAGAAGCATCTTAAAAGAAAAGAAAGTATTTCTTTTAAATCTGATGTCTTCACCCGGTTCCGGCAAGACGACGACACTGACAAGAACCATCGAAAAGCTGAAAGGGGAGCTTCGTATCGGTGTCATGGAAGCAGATATTGATTCGGATGTAGATGCAAAAACCATTTCTGCTTTGGGAGTCAAAGCAATTCAGCTACATACAGGAGGCATGTGCCATCTGGATGCAGATATGACGATGCAGGGCTTGGAAGGCTTAGAAACTGGGGACATAGACCTTGCGATTTTGGAGAATGTGGGCAATCTGGTATGTCCGGCAGAGTTTGATACGGGAGCAGTAAAAAATGCCATGATTTTAAGCGTGCCGGAAGGACACGATAAACCATTGAAATATCCGCTCATGTTTTCTATTTGCGATGTAGTATTAATAAATAAGATTGATGTACTTCCGTATTTTGATTTTGATATGGAAGCTTGTAAAAAATATATTTTTATGCGCAATCCAAATGCAAAAATCATTCCGATTTCCGCCCGCACAGGGGAAGGTGTAGAGGAATGGACCGAGTGGTTAAAAGAGCAAGTATTGGATTGGCAAAAGTAAAGGAGACGGTGTATGGGAAAAAATGATGCAAACAACGAAGAACTGCGTGAGCCGATTTTAAAATTAGGCAAAATGGTGACCAACCGCGTACCAATTGTACTTGGTATGGAAAAACTTACAAAGGATGACCCGGAATATTGGGGACTTGCGACACTGCTTACAGATGAGCAGGCAGAAGTGGCGTTAAAAATGAAACGCCGTGTTCCAAGAACCTTAGATGACATGGTAAGACTTACCGGTATGGAAAGAGACCATGTAGAAAAGATCATGGAAGACATGTCTCGTCTGGGTGTTGTAGAGTATAACTGGGAAAACGAGAAACACGAAAAACAGTATGTCTTACCAATGTTTGTACCGGGAAGTGCTGAGTTTACAAACATGAATGCGAAGCTTTTGGAAGAGCATCCGGAGATGGGTCGTTTCTTTGAAAGAATGAGCTTTTTACCATTAACTAAGATTACTCCTATGGTACCACCGGGAGGCGCAGGAATTGGTATGCACGTTATTCCGGTAGAAAAAGCAATTGAAATGGAAAACACCTCGATTCCGATTGAACATATTTCTCACTGGCTGGATAAGTATGACGGAAAATATGCAAAGAGCCCATGTTCTTGCCGTCGTTCTAGAAAGACCTTTGATGAGGGCTGTGGTGACGATCCGGAAGGCTGGTGTATTGCAGTCGGTGACATGGCAGACTATGTTGTTGAAACAGAAAAAGGTGGCGAGTATATCACCAGAGAAGAGGCGCTGGAAATCTTTAAACAGGCAGAGGAGAACGGTTTTGTTCATCAGATTACCAATATCGATGGAGAAAATAAGATTTTTGCAATCTGTAACTGTAATGTAAATGTTTGTTATGCACTTCGTACTTCACAGCTGTTTAATACAGCAAATATGTCACGTTCTGCATATGTTGCACATGTGGAGAAAGAAAAGTGTGTTGCTTGTGGTCGTTGTGTAGAATACTGCCCGGCTGGTGCGGTAACGTTAGGACAGAAGCTTTGCAAGAAAGACGGAACGCAAGTACAGTATCCTAAGATGGTTCTTCCTTCTGAAAAGAAGTGGGGACCGGAAATGTGGACGGAAAACTATCGTGATGTAAACCGTATCAATACACACGAGACTGGTACTGCTCCATGTAAGACTGCTTGCCCTGCACACATTGCTGTTCAGGGTTACATCAAGATGGCAGCCCAGGGACGCTTTACAGATGCATTAGCTTTAATTAAGAAAAACAATCCTCTTCCGGCAATCTGTGGTTATGTATGTAACCGCCGCTGTGAGGATGCTTGTACGCGTGGAACCATTGATGAGGCAGTAGCCATTGACGAAATCAAGAAGTTCATTGCTATGAAAGATATGGATGCCGAAACTCGTTATATTCCAAAGAAGGTTGTTCCAAGCCTAAATGGAAAATTCGACGAAAAGATTGCCATTATCGGTGGTGGCCCTGCCGGTATTTCCTGTGCTTATTATCTTGCAGAAAAAGGTTATAAGCCTACCATCTTTGAGAAGAATGAAAAGCTTGGTGGTATGATTGTATACGGAATTCCTTCTTTCGTATTAGAGAAGAATATTGTAGAAGCTGAAATTGATATTTTACGCGAAATGGGCGTTGAAATGAAGACTGGCGTCGAAGTTGGTAAGGATATCACAATTGCAAAACTTCGAGAGCAGGGATATAAGGCATTCTACCTTGGAATCGGTTGCCAGGCAGGACGTAAGATTGGTGTTCCCGGAGAAGATTTAGAAGGTGTGATGACTGGTGTTGACTTCCTTCATATCACAACAGATGATGAAAACTATAAATTAACAGGTGACACGGTTGTTATCGGCGGCGGTAACGTTGCAATTGATGTATCTCGTTCTGCAATCCGCTGCGGATCTCCTAAGGTACATCAGGTATCACTTGAGACGCGTGACATTATGCCGGCATCTCCGGAAGAAATTGAAATCGCTGAAAGTGAAGGAATCTTATTACAGGGTGGCTGGGGACCTAAGGAAATCTTAAGCGAGAATGGTAAAGTTACAGGAGTTGTATTTAAAAAATGTACCTCTGTAAAAGATGCAGATGGACGTTTCAATCCACAATATGATGAAAATGATACCATGACGGTTTCCTGCAGCAATGTGATTCTTTCTGTAGGGCAGACAATCGAGTGGGGCAACCTTCTTGAAGGCGAAGACGTTGAGTTCTGGCATGGAAATTATCCGGTTGCGGATAAGGTAACCTACCAGACAAGAGTAAAGGATATTTTCGTAGGTGGAGATGTTTATACCGGTCCTAAGTTTGCAATTGATGCAATTGCAGCTGGTAAAGAAGGTGCAATCTCTATTCATAGATTTGTACAGCCTCATTCATCACTTACGATTGGCCGTGATCCTAATTATTATGTGGAACTTGATAAGGAAGACATTCTTGTGGAAAGCTATGACAATTCAAAGCGCCAGCGTC
>CAMGET010000170.1 GCA_946055175.1 uncultured Roseburia sp. | reverse complement strand
CATGATTTAAAGCATCAGATACGTGCAATCCGTAATATGAGCAAGGAGGAAATTGATGCATACTTAGGGGAAATGGAGGACTCCATTAAAATTTATGAATCAATTGTAAAAAGCGGGAATGAGGTTTTGGATACAATTCTGACGGAAAAGAGTCTGTACTGTAAAGAACGTGAAATTACCGTATCCTGCGTGGCAGACGGAAGCCAGATGGGCTTTATTAATACCATTGATTTATATGCTATTTTGGGGAATGCCTTGGATAATGCCATTGAAGCGGTGGAAAAGTTTAAGCATGAGGAAAAACGGCAGATTGACGTGTTGATTTACCGTCAGCAGCAGTTTCTGGTCATGAATATTATTAATCCGACGAAGGAAAAACTGGTATATGAAGAGAATCTTCCGCGCACAACGAAAGCAGACCGTTATCATCACGGATTTGGGCTTAAGAGTATTCAGTACATGGTGAAAAAATATGATGGTTTTTTAAATATCAGTGAAGAAGATGGCTGTTTTTCACTGAAAATTTTAATCCCGATTCCAAGTGAAGCGTCCACTTAGGTCATTTTTGGAACCACTTAAGGAATTCATATTGAAAAAAAGAAAAGAACCTTGTAGGATTTTATTAATTAGTACTAAAATCCTACAAGGTTTTTTGCTGTGTGTCTGGCGGCGCACATTTGCAGGGCAGAAAAAGCCGGGGGAGAGAGGAGGCAGAATGAGAAGCGTACAGAAAATAATGAAGGACTGGATGTTTACGAATCAGAACGGGAAAAAACGTCCGGTAGATTTGCCGCATACCTGGAATGCCATTGACGGACAGGATGGGGGAAATGATTATTTTCGGGGAACCTGCGTATACGAGAAGACGTTTTCCAGACCGGAATATAATGCCGGAGAACGTGTATATCTCCAGTTTCATGGAGTAAATGCGAGTGCAAGAGTTGTTTTAAACGGCACGGAAGTATGCACACATGACAATGGTTATTCCACCTTCCGTAAGGATATAACAGAATTACTGAAGGACGAGAATGAGCTTCGCGTAGAAGTGGATAATAGTGTGAATGACCTTGTGTATCCACAGATGGCGGATTTTACATTCTATGGCGGTATTTACCGGGATGTGGAGCTGCTTACTGTTTCGGCAGAGCATTTTGATTTGGACTATTACGGAGGTCCCGGAATCAGGTATGTAACTGAGGTGAATGGAAAGAACGCAACGGTAAAGGTTGATACCTATACCAATGTAGCGGATTTAAGCACAGCAGGTCTCGAGGTAGAAATTATTTTAAAAGATGCGAAAGGAAATATGGTGGCATCCGCAAAGGGAACGAGTGTGGCACTTAAAATTGCAGATGTTCATCTTTGGGATGGTATAAAAGACCCGTATCTCTATCGGCTGGAGGCACAGCTGAAACGTGGTGAGACAGTAGTTGATGAAGTGAGTTGTAACTGCGGTGTGAGAACCTTTTTGGTGGACCCGGATAAGGGATTTTTCTTAAACGGACGGTCTTATCCGTTGCATGGTGTATCACGTCATCAGGACTGGAAGGGAATCGGCAATGCGATTTCTTGTGAGCAGATGGAGCAGGATATGGACCTAATCCGTGAGGTCGGAGCAAACACTATCCGCCTTGCACACTATCAGCATAACCAGTATTTTTATGATTTGTGTGATAGGTACGGAATGGTGGTATGGGCAGAAATCCCATATATTTCAAGACATCTTCCGAATGCAAGAGAAAATACCTTTTTCCAGATGCGGGAGCTGATTATTCAGAACTTCAATCATCCATGTATCGTGACATGGGGGCTGTCAAATGAGATTACCATTAAGGTTACGCATAAAAAGGACATGCTGGATAATCACCACGAACTACAGAAGCTGGTGAAGGAACTGGATCCGACCAGACCGACCACTCTGGCATGTTACGCAATGTGCGGACCATTCCATCCGGTGACAAAGATTTCGGATATTGTTGCATGGAATTTATATTTAGGCTGGTATGTGCCGGGATTATTCTTAAATGATTGGTTTATGAAGTTTTATCACTTCGTGTATCCAAAGAGAGCGTTAGGCTATTCGGAGTATGGTGCGGAAGGAATGCCGAATCTTCACAGTGAGCGTCCGAAACGGGGCGATAATACGGAAGAGTATCAGAATATTTATCACGAATATATGCTGGAGTGCTTTAACCGTCATCCGTTCCTTTGGGGAACTTACGTATGGAACATGTTTGACTTTGCTGCAGATGCCAGAAATCAGGGCGGCGAGCCGGGAATGAACCATAAAGGTCTGGTGACATTTGACCGTAAGACGAAGAAAGACAGCTTTTATCTTTATAAAGCATATTGGAACAAAGAGGACGCATTTGTTTATCTTGCAGGCAGAAGATTTACCTATCGTAAATCGGAAAAACAGACAATTACCGTGTATTCAAACCAAAGCGAAGTAGCACTTTATCAGGACGGAAAAATTGTAGACACCAAGAGGGGCGAGCATGTATTCAAGTTTGAAGTGGTTTTAAAGGATGGAGAGAATAAGTTCGAGGCAAAGAGTGGCAGCTTAACGGATGAAATCATGCTTTGCAGGACGAAGGAAGACCATCCAGAATATGTAGTGAAAAAAGTAGATACGAAAAACTGGTTTTAATTTAGAAAAAAGGGAGAAGATTGAGTATGGACAAGAAAGAATTTAAAGCTTTGAAAAAGGCCTATAAAAAGGCAAGGAGAAAAGCAACCGCTTTGTGGAAATGGTTATCCATTTTAAGTGCACCGCTTGCTGTAATTTTTTGTATATTACTTGTGATATTTAACATGTTTGACAATACAGTGGCATTGTTTGTAGGCGGTACATTCTGGGAATTGGAAAATGAAGATCCCAATTACACCTATTATGAAGGCGATTTTAAAACAGAAGCAGACAGAACAGCAGCCGGCGCAGCTCTTGTAAAACAGGTTGAGGCAGAAGGCGCAGCTCTTTTAATGAATGAAGACAGAGCGCTTCCACTTGCTAACGGGGCGAGAGTCAGCCTGTTTTCGACCTCATCCGTAAACATTGTATATGGCGGTACAGGTTCTGCAAACGTAGACATTTCAAAATGTGATAATTTAAAAACCGCTTTGGAAAAAGCCGGTTTTGAAGTAAACGAAACATTATGGGATTTCTATGAGACAGGTGCGGCAGCAGAATATACAAGGGGCAATGCCGGTGCGGTAGTACAGGACTCTGCAACGGCTGATTCCTATGGCGGGGCTGAAATTGTGGAAGCTCCATGGTCTCTTTACACAGAAGACGTATTAAATTCCGTAGGAAACTATGGTGATGCAGCAATCGTTGTTTTATCACGTATCGGTGGGGAAGGTGCAGACAGCTATTTTGATAATACGTTAGGTGATGGGAAGAATTACCTTGCATTAAACGCTGCAGAAAGAGAAATGATGGCCGGTATCAAGGCATTGAAAGATGCTGGTAAAGTAAAGAAAATTGTTGTATTAATCAATACATCAAATGCACTTCAGCTTGATTTCTTACAGAATAATGAGTACGGCGTGGATGCTGCCATGTGGATTGGCGGTGTTGGCCAGACAGGTATCAACGCAGTAGCAGAGATTTTGAATGGTACAATTAACCCATCCGGCAGTCTCGTAGATACTTACTGTTATGACAACTATTCAAGCCCGGTGATGAAAAACTTTGTGCCGGTTGGATATGTTGGGGATACAAGTCTGATTCCTGCTCACGCAGATACCTATATGATTTATCAGGAAGGTATTTACGTGGGATACAAATATTATGAAACACGTTACGAAGATTTCGTAATGGGCACAGGCAATGCCGGAAATTATGCATATCATAATGATGTTGCATTCCCGTTTGGTTACGGTTTAAGCTATACAACCTTTGAATACAGCGATGTTGTATTAAACTATGATGCAGCTGCATCTACTTATACAATGGAGGTTACCGTAACAAATACCGGTGATGTATCCGGTAAGGAAACCGTTCAGGTTTACGTATCAAGTCCATACACACAGTATGATATTGACAATCAAGTAGAAAAAGCTTCTGTCAGTTTAGTAGGCTTTGAAAAGACACAGATTCTGGCACCGGGTGCTTCCGAGACTCTGAGCATCGAAATTGATGGTGATTATGTGGCAAGTTACGACGCTTATGGTGCCGGCACTTATATCATGGATGCCGGAGACTACTATTTTACAGCGGCAACAGATGCGCATAATGCAGCAAACAATGTACTGGCAGCAAAAGGTTATACTGTAGAAAACACAGACGGCCGCATGGATGCAGACGGCAATGCGCAGTTGGTTGCAATCTGGAATAATCCGACATTAGATACTACAACCTATGCAGTAAGTGATGCAGGAACAGAAATTAAGAACAGATTAGATTCTTCTGATCCGAACATGAATGCAGAAGTAGATCAGACAGTCACTTACTTAACACGTAATGACTGGGAAGGTACCCTGCCTAGTTTGGAAAAAACGGT
>CAMGET010000169.1 GCA_946055175.1 uncultured Roseburia sp. | reverse complement strand
GAGCAGATGAATTTATCAGCGATAAAGCAATCGTTGACTATGTGAAATCGCTTTGTCCGGACAATACCGGAATCTTAAAGTGCAATTCACTTCAGGAAATAGCAGATGAATTATATAAAAATCCGGTTGAATTAGAACTTGTTACTTTCCAGAACGCCGGTATCAATCAGGCAAATATTTTGAAGTTTGATGGAAATTTTGGTGATGTTAGTACAAGTTTAGAATCCGGTGGGGGCATTTTCTCTGTACCTATCAGTAAACTGAGTGAATATGCAGATAAATACAGTGATATTTGTTCTTACGAGGATGGCGTTTTCAAGATATTGAATCAGGAGAGATTCGGGCAGGAAGTATTGTCCGGCGTTCCGCTTAGCTCTGCTGATGGAGCATATATGATTACAACAAAGGTTCCTTTGAATGGTTCCAATATTTCAATGCCATCTGTAAATAGCTGGAGTTCGTATATGGACCAATTTGTATCCGGAGGAAAACTGTTAAGCGGCGAGATAGAGGTGACACAAAAACCATTGCATGATATAATAAGTAACGCAATATCGAGTGGAGCAAACGAGTTATCCGGTACCAGTGACGGTGTAGCATATATCATTTCAATACTAAGATAGGGAGGGGATAGGATGAGTAATATTTATGAAAAACTGGTTGATCATGCAGAAATTCTGGTTAATATTATAAATAAAAAATATGTAGCGGGAAATAATATGGCATACTTAGCGTTGCTTTCGGGAGTAGGTAATTGCAGGGTTGAGAGTTTTGCCGGTGCAGGACATAACTACCAGGCAGTAGTAGATGCCATTCATAATTACTACAGAAGAGATGAGTCATCAAGAGCAGATCAGGGCTATCAGGAAGGACTCTATGCAATGATGAGAGTTGCGAGTAGTTTTTCCGTGTTACAGGACCTTGTTCATATCATTTTCTATGAACTAAAAAAGGAAAAAGAGGGTACAGCCGGTTTTACGATTGATGTTGATTCTATCATTTCCGGCTTGAATGAAGTAATTGAAAAAAACCGTGTTACATATGAAAAAGAAAATACGGCATTCAAAGAATGGTTGGAGAGAAATAAACAATACGCTCTGGATAATTTTTCAATAGAGATAGGATAAATGATAAAATGGGGGGAGAGTTTTTATGAATACTTATACAAAAAAAGAGCGTAACATGTACTTAATCGGTCTCATGGGGCAGAATGTGATTTACAACATCATTGCCACCGGAATGGCATTTTACTTCCAGAGTGTTATCTTCATTCCGGCGATAGCCATTAGCGTGATTATGGGCGTGGCGCGAATCTGGGATGCGATTAATGATCCGATGATGGGAACGCTTGTAGACCGAACGAGAACCAAATGGGGAAAATGCAGACCATATCTTTTCTTTGTACCAATGATTGTTATGGTGACCACTTTCCTTACTTTTGTAAATGGTCAGTATTCGGAGTCAAATCCGGCAACAACAAATGCTTTGATTATTGGCTGGGCAGCAGTATCATACATATTATGGGGAATGACTTATACAGCGGGAGATATTCCGATTTGGGGCATTACCTCGCTTATGACAGACAGCGAAAAAGACAGAGCCAGTATCCTAAGCCTTGCACGAATTGTGGCAGGTATTGCTGGAGCACTGATTTTACTTACGATTGTTCCGATTTCCCAGTCTGTGGGAGCTTCCTTTACAGCAGGAGGTATGAGCCAAAGTAAGGGGCTTCAATGGGGATTTATCGTGGTTTGTGGTGTGCTGACTGTAATCGGTTCACTCATGTTCCAGTGTGCAGCATATGCAAAAGAGCGCGTGGTACAGCCTTCCGATGAGCATAAGGGATTTATTGATAATATTAAAATTATGTGGGCATGCAAGCCATTCCGCAGAATATTGATTTCCGGCGTTTTGAAGGCACCGATTCAGTTACTTCTTGGTGTAGCGATGACACTGATGTCTTACTATTATGGGGACAACGGTGGCGATGGACAAAGCTACATGCTTTATATGGCAGTACTTGGCGGTGCGATGTATGGTAGCCAGTTTATTGCGATGGGGCTTGTTCCAAAGCTTTGTCAGAAGTTTGAAAAACGTACCGTATACAATGTAAGTACTGCAAGCGGCGTGATTCCATTTGCTGCAATTTTTATTATGTACCTGATAGATGGAACAAGGCTCTACGAGACACATTGGCTTGTATTTACGGCAATTATGTTTGCATTTGCAGGGGCTGGAATCGGTGCTTCGACGGTGATGCAGTCCATCCTGATTGCAGATTGTGTAGATTTTGATGAGCAACGTACCGGTTACCGTCCGGATGGTATCTTTTTCTCCGGACAAAGTTTTATTACAAAGCTGGGCGCAGGAATTTCTTCCTTTATTCAAGGCATCGTATTTGCACTGGTCGGCTTTAGTGGCGATGCCGTTGCGGCTTGTAACGAGGCGCTTGCAGCGTCTAAGGCAAATGATTTTTTGTTTGCAACGGCTCCGGAATTTGAAGCGTATCGTTTTGGTATGTTCTTTTTGATTTCAATACCGACAGCGGTTTCCTGTGTGATTGCAGTGCTGCCGATGCTAAAATATGAGATTACGAATAAGAAGCATAAAGAAATTATGGAAGAGTTAAGTGCAAGACGAAGTGCCGGAGAAAAGTAAGAGAGAGATAAGAAAAGAGTGGCTGATTGATAGCCACTCTTTTTGTATGCCTTATAGCGCACGTCTTATCTTTTAATATCGTAATTCATATCCATTAAATTGCGGATACTCTGTACATCATCCGTAATGTTTGCATCGCCTCGGATGGTGTGCTTGATGGCGCTGCTTGCAACGGCAAAGTTTGCAATGTCCATTGGTTTGTAGTTATGCATCATGGCATAGATAAGTCCACTGGCAAATGCATCTCCTCCACCAACTCGGTCTAAGATGTTGAAGTGGAATAGCTTGCTTTCAAAGGTATGATCTTCATACCACAAGAAGGCCTTCAGGCTGTTTTCGCTGCCGCTGTGTGCATAGCGTACATGGCGTGCGATACATTTGATGTTTGGATAGCGCTCTACGAATTTCTGGAAAATTTCATCCTGCTGTTCGTAGCTTGGCTGAAGCGGTACGCCGTCCTTTACATCCCCCTTGCTGTGGTCATTTTCATCCTTCCAGAGATGATATGGTTCGATGCCTAAAAGCACGTCCACATATGGGAGACACTCGGTACAGAAATCTCTGGCTTCTTCCCAGGTCCAGAGCTTGCTGCGGAAGTTTCCGTCAAAGCTTACGGTGATGCCTTTTTCTTTTGCAACTTTCAAGCAGTCCATGGTCAGCTTCTTGCAGTTTGGCGCTAAAGCCGGGGTGATACCGCTTAAGTGTAGCCAGGTAAAGCCATCGAGCAATGCATCAATGTCGACCTTGCTAAAATCATATTCTGTAATGGCGCTGTGTTTTCTGTCGTAGATTACCTTACTTGGACGGATTCCATATCCAGTCTCAAGGTAGTAGCTTCCGAGACGGTGGGTAGGTGTTTCCTCCGGAGTACTTAAGATAACAGGTGTACAATGTACGTCGTTACTGCGAAGCAAACGGATGGCGCTCTTTCCCAAACTGTTATCCGGGACAACCGTAAAAAAGGTGCTGTCAACGCCGAGGTTTGCCAATGCTAATGCGATATTGGCTTCGCTTCCGCCATAGCTGGCCTCGAAACTGTTTGTCATGCGGATTTTTTCGTAGTTTGGCGGTGTCAGACGCAGCATGATTTCGCCAATCGTAATAAATTTATGTTCGCTTTCGTTGCCGGTAAGCAATGGATTTTTGTGCTCCATACAATTCTCCTTGTTTTCTTTTGTTGTAAGATAGCTTTATTTTATGCTATCTGTTCTCTTATTTCAAGAAGAAAAAGTAAAGGAAAAATGCAATTGTGCATGACAAAAAAATCCTTTACAATAGAGAAAAAGGAGGGTGTCTATGCATTTTGTGAAAGCGAAGGGGATTTTATCTGCCCAGAATGGAATGAATATTTACCGCGGCTGTACCCATGGCTGCATTTACTGTGACAGCAGAAGCAAATGTTATCAGATGCCCCATGCCTTCACGGATATTGAGGTTAAGGAAAATGCACCACAGCTTTTGGAAGTAGCTTTGCGCTCAAAGCGAAAAAAATGCATGATTGGAACCGGTGCCATGTGTGACCCGTACATGCACTGCGAGGAGCAGCTTAAACTGACTCGAAGGTGCATCGAGTTAATTGACGAGTATGGTTTTGGGTTAGCAGTTCAGACGAAATCGGACCGCATTTTACGGGATTTGGATTTGTTAAAAAGTATTAATCAAAAGAGTAAATGTGTGGTTCAGATGACGCTGACCACCTATGACGAAGAACTTTGTAGAATAATAGAGCCGAATGTCTGTACCACAAAGAGGCGTTTCGAGGTGTTACAGATTTTAAAAGAAAATGGAATACCAACCGTGGTGTGGATGACACCGATTTTACCGTTTATCAATGATACAAGGGAGAATATTGAAGGATTACTGGAT
>CAMGET010000168.1 GCA_946055175.1 uncultured Roseburia sp. | reverse complement strand
CTTTTTTACCTTCAAAAGTTCACCATAGATAGAAGAAAGCTGTTTGGAATTGCGAATGCCCAATTCATTATGCAGGATTTGTTTCGCTTTCTCATAGGATTCCATTGCAAGCTGAAGCTTATTCTGCTTCATTCTTGCCAAAACCAGGTAATAATACAATTCTTCATCTGCCCGGTCGATGGAAAGAGCTTCAATGCAGCGTTCTTCTAGATCTTCAAAGCGTCCGGTCAGGACATACAATTCCGCCAGTCCTTTTACGCAAGATAAAAACATAGAATGATAATAAGCGCTAATCGTAATCATCCACGGCAATTCATCATAAAATCGCCTCTATACAAATCTATGGCCTGCTCATAATAAAGAATCGCTTTATCCGTCTCATTTTCTGCTTTCTTCGCCGCAAGATAGCGTTTTTCAAACTTTTCTGCGTCAATTTCAACAGGAATTTTCGTATTCCAACTGTATGCTCCCCGATTTGTCAGAATAAACTCCTCATCGCCCAGATTATTTTTCAACGTTGTACGTAAGCGATACATTAAATTTTTTAATGCACCTGTCGGATTATCTACTTCATCTTCCTGCCAGATTTCAGCAGCAATTGCATCCGAAGTCAGCGGTTTTGTGCGGTTAAGCAATAAAAAAACCAACAGTTTTGTAAGCATTGCAGAACGAATACTGTCATCATCCAATCTGCCATGTTCATTAGAAATTTGAAATTTGCCAAGCACGTTTACCTTTATCATTCTATTCCCCTTAATTTAGATATCCCGTCTACAATATGCCACTTACAATTGTCTCATTATAACATGATGTGTTTTTCAAACACAAGTTATTTATTTCACCCTTTTTTCCCATTTTAAAAAAGCAGGAATTGTTAAAGCGTCTCTGCTCAACAATTCCTGTATCTTTTTAAGCCTTCTTTATCTTCTTTTTCCGGTAAACCACAACTGCAACAGTGCCTGCAATCGCAAGAACAACTACGATAATAACCACGATAAGTGGCCACTGAATACTACCTTCGCCACCGGATGCTAACGGCACCTCATCTTCACCGATTTCTGTTGCCTCACCCGGTGCAAGCGGTGTATTCTCTTCCGGGATCTCTACATTTTCTCCATTTTCACCCGGTGCAAGCGGTGTATTTTCTTCCGGGATTTCTTCTCCTCCGCCTTCCGGTGTAATTACTGTTACACCAGGCGTTGCTGCACCCGGAATTTCATTTATAACAGTATTTACAATTGTTTCACCCGGTACATAAACCACACCGGTGTCTCCTGTGAAAACGCACTCAAAAACATATGCATTATTGTCCGGATTTGTTTCGTCTAACACAATACTGCCATTTCCTGTAGTTGGTGCATAATTTGCAATAGAACCAAATTTACATTCAATGGTTTCCCCTGCTTCACCATATGCGATGATTGGTGCTGCGACCTGTTCCTTAGAAACTGCATCAATAAAAGAAATGGTATACATAACCGGATTAACAAGTCGTACATAATCCAAAACATACTCGGTATTTCTACTTATTTCTTTTGTTGCTGCTCCGTCAGCCCAGTCTGTAATCGGGCGCAAGCGATAATTCGTTTTAATATAATCAATCGTAGTTCCATCCTCACCGACTACAGAAGATGTCAATGTCTGAAGAAAAGCATATAATGCATCGTCACTGTCATAAAAAGGAAGTTTTTCTCCCTTCTTTACAGAAAACTTTACATAATTCTCTGTCACTTTTGCTGAATATTGCTCTGTATTAATGTCTGTATTAAAAGTTCCGACATTTCCTGCACGGAAGGTTACTGTATATGTTTTTTCCGTTTTCTCGTCATCATTTTCTTCTGCACGCACTGTACTTGCCGGTAATAGAGAAACTATAAGGGTAAGAGCCACTAATAATCCGGCCAGAATTTTTTTATTCTTTCTCATGATTCGCTCTCCACCTTTCTCTTTATCAAAGCAAATACAATCAATAATGTTCCGACAGAAAGCAGTCCGATTACCGGCAACATGTTCCAGTTATCCCCTGTTTTTGCAGCTAAAGGTACCACCTGGTCTACAATCTTAGTTATGACTTTATCTTCACCATACACTACTCTCGGTGCGCGATCTTCATAATAAGCTCTGAAATTAAAAGCAAGTTCTCCGGCAGCATTGGAATAATTAATCAAATTTGTACTGTCAAATCCTTCTCCGTCAATAGCAAGTGTCAGATATACATTTACATAATCTCCCTTGCCAAGTTCTGCAAGGAACACATAATTATTCAGTTCTGTAATACCGGCAAGACCTGATGCATCGCCAACCAGACCGGCTGCTCTCGATTTCTTATTTTCTTTATAACCACCTGCAATCGTATCCAGCAGTGACTCTGCATCTGCCTGACTGTTTCCGACGGAAAGCTGATAAGAATATGCTCCACCGGTAGCCTTTGCGGCATCTTCCAATGCTTTTGTCGTTTCCTGTGAAATGAAAAAGCTCGCACTGTGATTGCTATCATTTTCGATTCTAAGTACAACTGTTTTTTCATCGCCCGGAGCCATATCACGGAAGGCATCTGCGATTTCGTTTTCTCCGTCCGTATATGTGATTTTATTCTTCTCATTTAAGACAACTGTTTTATTGGCTTCTTCTGTCTCCTCGGCATGCACCTGTGTTGAAACACTTAATGTAACTGCCAGAATCAGACCCGCCATCAAAATTTTCTTTTTCATATCTACAGCTTTTTCCTTCCATTAATTGTTCAAAGCGGTTCTTGCTGCCTCTGCTTCCGCTCTGGTTTCATACACATTAAGCAAAGTGCCGTCTGAATCAAACACCGGGAACATACCCCATTCAGCTGCCATCGCATCTTCGCTGTTATTTGCCTGAACAGCAGTCACTGTATAATCGATTGTCATAGTAGCGTCTGCATAAGCATTATTCATGTCTTTGTCAAAGCGAATACCATCCATAAAATTCGTGGACTTATTTGCTTCGCCTTCTGTCGTTGCTTTCAGAGGATATTTGTAATAAAGAACCATCTGTTCCTCATCCTCATATTGAACCAGCCATCCGTTATTTGCAGCATTACCATAGATAATCCCCATTGCTGAATCCAGTTCCTCTGATGATTTATCTGAAGTCCAACTCTTATACAACTCTACCTTTACATAGATATCGTATCCATTCCCGCTGTTTTCTACCCAAAGCGGATATTCCAAATCGCCACCCGGAGTGACATCTTTTGCAATTTCAAACTCACCTATTTTTGTACCTGCCGCTGTAACCTGAATATTTTTTACGGAAATACTGGCTACCGCGCTTTCACTCGTCTCTGTATCTAAAGCCGCCATTGTGCCGCCTATCGCAGTTGAACAAAGCAATAATGCAGCTACAATCATGAGTAAATATTTCTTTTTCACGATTTGTCTCCTCCACCTATTTTGCACATACTAACTTATATTAAGGAAAATTATAAAAAGGAATAGTCACACGGAAGTCACACCACACAAAAAAGAAGCTCCTAAAAGCTTCTTATTTTGTCATTTCCTTCATCTGTGGTTTTTTCAATCTTTCGGATTTCAAGCTCGTAAGAATAATTATCATTTACCCGTACTTCCACTTTATCTCCCACTTTATGTCCAAGCAACGCCTTTCCAATCGGCGATTCGTTGCTTACCAGATTCTTCTGGGAATTACTGCGCACGGTTGTTACAATCCGGTAGGTTTCTTCTTCATCGTCATCGATGAAATAAACCGTTACCGTATTATTGATGCCCACTTCATCTTCCGCTGAATCGGTAGAGATAATTTTGGCGGTCTTAATCATCTTTTCCAGATAACGAATACGGCTCTCATTCTGATTCTTATCCTTTTTTGCTGCATGGTATTCAAAATTTTCACTCAAATCACCATGCGCTCTTGCCTCTTTTACCGCTTCCAATGCCTGCTTTCTTACAACCAGCTTACGGTACTCTATTTCTTCTTCCATCTTTTTGATGTCTTCTGCTGTCAGTTCGTCATACATATACTTTCTACTCACTTTCTAATATCATGGAATAAAATTTCGTCTAAAAAAATCTCCTGTGGTTTTGCCTTTGGAGCCTCTTCCTTTTGACAGACGCTCAGCCAATACTGATTCTCCTGAAAAAAACTTTCAAGATAATAATCATTTACCTTATCTTCTACTGTAGAAAACTCATTCAATGGCATCCGCATTCCCATGCCGGTTGCCTTAATATAACTCTCTTTTCTTGTCCATGTTCTGGTAAACGCACTATCACTCCATGCTGTGTCCAATGCTGCACACTCATCCTTTGAGAAAAAACGATTTGCCAGTTTTCTTTTCCCGGTTCGCAGTTTTTCGATATCGATGCCTATTTCTTTATCGCTTACTGCCAATGCTGCGTACTCACCGGAATGACTGATGTTAAAAAACAGCTCCGGATAATTCTTTAAATAAGGTTTTCCATCCGAATTTGTTTCAAAAATAAGTTCTTCTGCTAAGATACCGGCAATTTCCAATCCGTATTTCATCAAAAGCCCCGCAGCCATACTGCTGCAGC
>CAMGET010000167.1 GCA_946055175.1 uncultured Roseburia sp. | reverse complement strand
AACAAGTCTAAGGAAAGCTGTCTGTTTAATGCACTGTCTTCGTTTTGCAGATGCAGCCTCATAGAGGCAATTGGTGTCTTAATCTGATGCGCCCAAATAGTATAATACTCTACCATATTTGAATAGCGGAGGTTCTGCTCCGTTACCAGTACACTCTGCTCCTCGCATAACAACCGGATAATCTGCTGATAATCCGCATCTTCTATGCGTTCCGCCTGCGGAAGGTTTGATATTGTCACATCCATTGCACTGCGAAGTTCTTCCAGTCTTTTATGCCTTGTTTGTACCCTTCTGAAATCTATCCCGATAGAAATTATAAAAAGCACCAGACAAAGGATTGCCGGATATAAAACTGCCCCTATTGGTAATCGATATAAAACAAAGCTTACCAGAAAAATCAGGGAAAACAATCCCAGCGCCAGCAATTCTCTCCCTCTTTGTTTGATATAAGGCCAAAACAATTGCATTTCTTTTCTCCTTACTGTATGAGATACCCCACGCCGAACTTTGTCGTGATAAATTCCGTAAGTCCTGCTGCATCCAGCTTTTTACGCAGTCTTCCTACGTTGACCGACAAGGTATTTTCATCCACAAAGCTGTCTGATTCCCACAGCTGTTCCATCAGCTTTTCGCGACTTACAATCGTTCCCTTGTTCTGCATCAAAGTAAGCAGAATCCGGTATTCATTTTTTGTCAAATCAATCTTTTCCTTCTGATAAAACAAGGTTCCGTCTGCCGTATTAAGCAGCGCTCCCCGATGCTCTATCACCGAAACTGTTCCCGAAAAATCATAGGTTCTGCGCAGCATCGCCTGCACCTTTGCCATCAAAACACTCTGGTCAAAAGGCTTCGCAATAAAATCGTCTGCGCCCATATTCATGGCCATCACAATATTCATATTATCCGATGCCGAAGAAATAAAAATAATCGGAACCTTGGATACCTTTCTGATTTCCGTACACCAGTAATATCCATTGAAAAACGGAAGGGAAATATCAAGCAGCACCAGATGCGGTTCAAATTCTGCGAATTCTCCCATCACATTTCGAAAATCCTTTGCACAAAACACTTCCAAATCCCACATCTTGGCCTGTACCCTGATAGCCTCTGCAATTCCTCTGTCATCCTCTACGATGTATAAGCGGTACATGTAACTTCTCCTCTTTCTCTTAACACAAATGCAGTTCTTTCAGTTCCTGCTGTAATACTTCTTTTTTCTGTCCTGATAATTCTGTCAGCGGTAGTCGTAATGGTCCGGCTTCATATCCCATCATATTTAATGCCGCCTTAACCGGAATCGGATTCACCTCACAAAACAGCGCATGAATGATATCCAGATAGGCAAGTTGTAATTCCAATGCCCGCTCTCTGTTTCCCTCTAAATATTCCATCACCATATCATGCGTATCTTTTGGTGCAATATTGGATAAAACCGATATGACACCGATACCACCTAAAGAAAGAATCGGGATTATCTCATCATCATTTCCGGAATAGATATCAAGCACTCCTTTTGCCAGAGATGCTAAAGTCGCAACCTGTGCAATATTGCCGCAGGCTTCTTTTATTGCCACTACATTCGGCACTTCCTTTGCGATACGTACTGCTGTCTCCGGCAACAGATTGCATCCGGTACGGGACGGTACATTGTACATGATAATTGGAAGCTTTACTGCGTCGGCAATGGCTTTATAATGTAAAAACAAACCTTCCTGTGTCGCCTTATTATAATAAGGTGTCACAACCAGCAAACCATCTACTCCAAGTGCCTCTGCTGCTTTTGTCATTACTACGGCATTGCTGTTATTGTTACAGCCTGTTCCGGCGATTACCGGAACTCTTTTGTTCACTTTTTTTACTACAAAATCTATTACTGAAAGACGTTCTTCTTCTGTCATCGTAGCAGGTTCTCCAGTGGTCCCGCACACGATGATGGCATCGGTATGCCCCTCCATCTGCCCTTCAATCAATCTTTCCAGCGCCTTATAATTAATACTTTCATCTTCATGAAACGGTGTTACTAATGCGACACCTGCGCCCTTAAAAATTGCCATAGCCCACCTCTTTTATTCATGGCTCACTTAGTTTTGATACTCCGGGTGCTCCTTTAAAATATCTGCAATCAGTTCTCTCTCATCCATATGGTGCTTTACACCCGCAATTTCCTGATAATCTTCATGTCCTTTTCCTGCCAGAATGATAACGTCCCCATCCTGTGCATTTTTAATCGCGTATTCAATGGCCTCTTTTCGGTCCGGAATCGTTACATATGCTCCATCTGCGCGTTTTACACCTACAAGAATATCTGCAATGATATCCATCGGCTCCTCAAATCTTGGATTATCCGAAGTAACAATCGTCAAATCTGCCAGTTTCGAAGATACCTCGCCCATCTCAAAGCGTCTTGATTTTGCACGGTTTCCTCCGCATCCGAATAAACAGACCAGACGCTTCGGTTCGTATTCTTTTAATGTCGTAAGTAAGCTTTCCAACGCCATTGCATTATGAGCGTAATCAATCATAAGTGTAAATCTTGGCGAAATTGGAACAATCTCAATTCTACCTTTTACAGACACATGGGAAAGTGCTTCCTTTATTACCTCTTCCTTTACTCCAAAATGGCGGCAGATTGCCACTGCAGTCAAAGAGTTATACACGCTGAATCTTCCCGGCACATTGATATCCACATCAAAATCCATGTCGCCGCCGATGTGATACTGCACACCGATGTAGCCCGGTTTATGAATCAGCTTCATATCCTCTGCACGTAAATTCGCGTTTTCAGAGAAACCAAAGGTCTCTACTTTACAGGCGTGTCCTGCCAAAATGCCCTCCAGATGTTCGCTGTCCGCATTTAAAATTCCTACCTTACACTGCTGAAACAACAGACTCTTGCAATGCATGTAATCTGCAAAATCCTTATGCTCGTTCTCTCCGATATGATCCGGCTCTAAATTGGTGAATACCCCGTAATCAAAGGTAAATCCTGACACACGGTGCAGCATTAAGCCCTGGGAAGAAACCTCCATCACAACAGCTTCCAATCCGGCATCCACCATCTCTTTAAAATAAGACTGTAACTCATAGGACTCCGGTGTCGTATTTTTCGCCGGAATCTGTTTTTCTCCAATCAGAATCTCAATGGTTCCGATTAAGCCGGTTTTAATTCCGGAACGTTCCAAAATTGACTTAATCATATAGGTTGTGGTCGTTTTTCCCTTAGTACCGGTAATACCGATGGTTTTTAACTTCCGGGCCGGATGACCAAAGTATGCGGCAGACATACAGGCTAACGCATAGCGGTTATCTTTTGTCTGAATCACCGTTACATCCTCCGGTACTTCCACTTCTTTTTCTACAATGACTGCCTTTGCTCCCTTTGCAATGACATCCGGGATAAAATCATGAGCATCTCTTACACTTCCGGAAATGCATACGAAAACCGAACCTTCTTCTACTTTTCTGGAATCATATACCAAGGTGTTAATCTCTGTGTCAATGCTTCCTTTTTTCACTTCATAACGAATGTCTTCTAATAAGTTTCCTAATTTCATCCTTCGATTTCTCCTTCAAATACTGTAGTTGCCGGTCCTGTCATGAAGATGTGATTACTTTCTCTGTCATACTCAATCTTCAAATCACCGCCTAATAAGTGTACCAATACCTCATCATCTGTATAACCATTCAAAATACAAGCCATTACGCTTGCGCAGGTCCCGGTTCCACAGGCCCAAGTTTCTCCTGCCCCTCGTTCCCAGACACGCATATTGATTTCGTTTCTGCTGATAAACTGTACAAATTCTGTGTTCGTCCGTTTTGGGAAACGTTTATGATGTTCAAAGCACGGTCCCACTTCCTCAATTGCCAGATGTTTTGTGTCTGTAACAAACACAACCGCATGTGGGTTTCCCATGGAAACACAAGTCATCTTCCATTCTCTGCCCTGCACCAGTATCGGTTCATCAATCACACGTTCCTTTTCTGATACAACCGGAATCTTTGCGGCTTCCAAAATCGGTTCTCCCATGTCTACGCGAACCATGGTTACCTTCCCATCCTCTACTGTCAAATCCAATGTCTTGATTCCGGCTCCGGTTTCAATGGTGATGTGCGTATTGTCTGTCATTCCATGGTCATATACATATTTTGCCACACACCTGATTCCGTTTCCACACATTTCCCCCATGGAACCATCTGCATTATACATTATCATCTGGAAATCAGCCACTTCGGATGGACAGATGAGAATCAAACCGTCAGAACCGATTCCGAAATGTCTGTCACTTACCCTGACTGCCAGCTCTTCCGGATGCTCTACCGTTTCATTAAAACAATTGATATACACATAGTCATTTCCACATCCATGCATCTTCGTAAATTTCATGACATCCTCCTTGTTTTGCGAAGCAAAATCCGAACCCGATGGTGAGGAGAGGATTTAGCTTCCTTTTTATCTCATACTATCGCAATGTTACTTTTCTTTTATTATACGGGACACTTTTTTAGAAAAATATGAATTATGTGTTAAAAACATTGCAGATTGTGCTGACAGAGCGTAAAATAA